>NZ_JBSFHA010000016.1:85713-150227 GCF_053596855.1 Streptomyces sp. NPDC001617 | reverse complement strand
GTCTGGGGGCGGAGCCCCCAGCGACCTACCGCACCCGCTCCACGCGCCGCTCGTCCCACACCGGCGCGTCGGTCTCGCGGACCCGCCCGTCGCTGCCGAACACCAGATACCGGTCGAAGGAACGGGCGAACCACCGGTCGTGCGTCACCGCGAGCACCGTCCCGTCGAAGGCCTCCAACCCGTCCTGCAGCGCCTCCGCGGACTCCAGGTCAAGGTTGTCCGTCGGCTCGTCGAGGAGCAGGGCCGTGACACCCTGCAACTCCAGGAGCAGGATCTGGAAACGGGCCTGCTGACCACCGGAGAGCCGGTCGAAGGCCTGCTCGGCCTGGTTGGTCAGCTCGTAGCGGCGCAGGCGGGACATGGCCGCGCCCCGGTCCTGGGCGTGCTCCTTCCACAGGATGTCCAGCAGGGCGCGGCCCATCAGCTCGGGGTGGGCGTGGGTCTGGGCGAAGTGCCCCGGCACCACCCTCGCCCCGAGTTTCCACTCCCCCGTGTGCGCCACCGCCTCACCGGCCAGCAGCCGCAGGAAGTGCGACTTGCCGGAGCCGTTGGAGCCGAGGACGGCTACCCGTTCGCCGTAGAAGACCTCCAGATCGAAGGGCTTCATCAGGCCGGTCAACTCAAGTCCCTTGCAGGTGACGGCCCTTACTCCGGTACGGCCGCCCTTGAGCCGCATCCTGATGTCCTGTTCGCGCGGCGGCTCCGGCGGCGGGCCGGCCTCCTCGAACTTGCGCAGACGGGTCTGCGCGGCCTGATAGCGGGAGGCCAACTCATGGCTGATGCTGGCCGCCTGACGGAGATTCAGCACCAGCTTCTTCAGCTGGGCGTGCTTCTCGTCCCAGCGCCGCCGCAACTCCTCGAAGCGGGCGAAGCGTTCGCGCCGCGCTTCGTGGTACGTCGCGAAGCCGCCGCCGTGCACCCACGCGTCCGCGCCCGCGGGCGAGGGCTCCACCGACACGATCTTCTCGGCGGCCCGGGAGAGCAGCTCCCGGTCGTGGGAGACGAAGAGAACCGTCTTGCGGGTCTCCTTCAGCCGCTCCTCCAGCCAGCGCTTGCCCGGCACGTCGAGGTAGTTGTCCGGTTCGTCGAGCAGCAGCACCTCGTCGGTGCCACGCAGCAGCGCCTCCAGCACGAGCCGTTTCTGCTCGCCGCCGGAGAGCGTGCGCACCTCCCGGAACTGCGCCTTCTCGTAGGGCACCCCGAGCGCGGCCATGGTGCACATGTCCCACAGCGTCTCCGACTCGTACCCCCGCACCTCGGCCCAGTCGGCCAGAGCCTGCGCGTACTTCAGCTGGGCGGCCTCGTCGTCGACGGTCATGATGAGGTGCTCGGCCCGGTCGACGGCCTGCGCGGCCTCGCGGATGCGGGGTGGGGCGACCGACACGAGCAGGTCTCGTACGGTCGTCTCGTCGCGTACGGAGCCTACGAACTGGCGCATCACGCCCAGGCCGCCGCTGACGGTGACGGTGCCGCCGTGGGGTTTCAGCTCGCCGGAGATCAGGCGGAGGAGAGTGGTCTTGCCGGCGCCGTTGGGGCCGACCAGGGCGACGGCCGCGCCTTCGCCCACCCGGAAGGAGACGTCACCGAGCAGAGGCCTTCCGTCGGGGAGGTAGTACTCGAGGTGTGCGGCTTCCAGGTGTCCCATGAGGTCGGATTCTGGGTGGTGAATGAGGGGGGTGGCAAATGTTTATCGTCGAGTGCGGGTTCGTTGTGGCTGGTCGCGCAGTTCCCCCCGCGCCCCTTGGGGACGCGGGTCCGCGGCCGGCATGGGCATGTACCCCCTACACCGGCTGCCCCGCCGGGCCGCTCTCCGCCGCCCGAGCCACCGTGGCCCCCGCCCACGACACGGCCTTCCAGCCATCCGTCGGTGATCCCTCCAGGATCACCACACCCGTGTTGTCCAGCGGCCGCGCCGCCGCGAACGCCACGTCCACGTTGTCCGCGCGTGCCGCCGTCCACATGCGGATCGCCGCGCCATGGCTCACCATGGCCACCGTCCCGGCCCCGCTGCCCGCCGCCTCCGCCACCACGGCGTCGTACCGGGCCAGGGCCTCCGCGCCGCTCTCCCCGCCCGGCATCCGCAGAGCCGTGTCGCCGGCCGCCCAGGCGAAGACCGTCTTCATGTAGAGGGCGCCGTGTTCGCCGTCGCCGGGCAGCATCTCCAGGTCGCCCGCGGACAGCTCCCGGATACCGTCGCGCACGATCACCTCAAGCCCCTTCGCGGCAGCCAGCGGGGCGGCCGTGAACTGCGTACGGACCAGGTCGGAGGCGTACAGCGCCTGGATGTCCTCGTCCGCCAGTGCGGCGGGGAGTGCCGCCGCCTGCTGTTCGCCGAGTGCGGTCAGGCCCGGGCCCGGGACCGCCGTGTCGAGGAGGTAGTCCACGTTGGAAGGGGTTTGACCGTGGCGTATGAGGAGCAGGCGCATACAGGGGCTCTCCGGATGTCGGTCACCGCCCGGCGGGCAGGAAACGGGCACTTCAGGGTACCCGGCGGCCCAACGCCGACCGACATCCGCTGGAGGCCGAGTTCCGTGGCCGGGCCCGTCCGCTGTGGCTGCTGTTCGTCGGGAACGGCACCTATCGCCGGATGGGCCTCGCCCCGGGCCGCCGCCATGACCTCGCGGACGGGCAGTTGGACGTGCGGGTCGTGCACGGCGGGCGGCGCCCCGCGCTGCGCCTGCTGACGGCCGCCCTCGCCGGTCCGCTGACGCGCTCCCCCGCCCATGCGGCTGTGCAGGTGAACCGTCTGGGCATCGCGGGTGTCGCACCCGGCACGCTCCTCGCCCACGACGGCGAAGTCACCGAGGTGGAAGGCGAGTTGACGCTGGAGAAGCTGCCGGAGGGGCTCGTCGTCTATCGGCCGCTCTCCACTCACTGACGAGCCGTCAGTCCATATGTCAAAACGCAGGTCTCACCATTCGACATGCGGGCGTACGGTGATGCGTACCGACGAAGCCTCGGACAGGGGAGTTCAGCCATGTCGAAGTCGCAGGAGACCGCCGTCTACACGCACGGGCACCACGAGTCGGTGCTGCGCTCGCACACCTGGCGCACCGCCGCCAACTCGGCGGCCTATCTGCTCGACTCGCTGAAGCCCCACATGAAGATCCTGGACATCGGCTGCGGCCCGGGGACCATCACCGCCGACCTGGCGGCCCTGGTCCCCGACGGGCACGTCACCGGCGTGGACCACGCGCCGGGCATCCTGGACCAGGCCCGGGCCACGGCGGCGGAACGGGGCCTGACGAACGTCGACTTCGCGGTCGCGGACGTACACGCCCTGGAGTACCCGGACGACACGTTCTGCGTGGTCCACGCCCACCAGGTGCTGCAGCACGTCGGCGATCCGGTGCAGGCGCTGCGGGAGATGGTGCGGGTGGCGAAGCCGGGCGGGTTCATCGCCGTCCGCGACTCGGACTACGCGGCCATGACCTGGTATCCGGCGTCCCAGGGGATGGACGACTGGGCCGACCTGTACCGGCGGGTGGCCCGCGCCAACGGCGGTGAGCCGGACGCGGGGCGGCGGCTGAAGTCCTGGGCGCTGCGGGCGGGGCTCACCGACATCACCGCGACGGCCGGCACCTGGACCTTCGCGACGGCGGAGGAGCGGGCGTGGTGGAGCGGGCTGTGGGCCGACCGGACGCTGGCGTCGGCATACGCGGAGCGGGCCACGGAGGGCGGGCACGCCACCGCCGAGCAGCTGCGAGCCGTGTCGGACGCCTGGCGGGAGTGGGGTGCGCAGGAGGACGGCTGGTTCAGCGTGCTGCACGGAGAGATTCTGTGCCGAAAGGCTGCCTGAATCTCCATTTTCGGGATACCCGAAGAACAGGAGGTTCAGATTATGGTTGCCGTCTTGCTCGTATTGCTCCTGGCGCTCATTCTCTTCGGCGCGGGATTCGCAATAAAGATACTGTGGTGGATTGCGCTGGCGGTTCTCGTGCTGTGGCTGCTGGGATTCCTGGTACGCGGCACGACAGCGGCCGGAGGCAGGGGCCGCTGGTACCGATGGTGAGGTAAGGCACCGATACCGCGGTTCGCTTCCCCGGGAGTTCACTCCCGGGGAAGCAGCGGCCCGAGCGGCCCGAGGTCCAGATTCAGGTCCTCGGGCCGCAGTCCGTAGCGCTCGCGCAGTTCGGTCATACGGTCGTCGAGGAGCATCAGCGTCAGGCCGATCCGCTCCTCCTGGTCCTCGCTGAGGTCGCCCGTGTCGAACCGGCGCAGCGCCTGCCGTTCCATCAACTGGCGCAGCAACTCGACCACGGTCAGAACGAGTTTGACCAGGTCGCGTTCGACGGTGTCGGGTTCCAGGTCCAGCCGGTTTCGGCGGGCGGTCACAGCGACTCCTCCCAGGGTGACGGCACCTGCTCGTTGACCGAGCTGATCAGTGCGTTGAGGTCGATACGGACCAGGTCGACGTCCGCGATGCGCAGGGTGACGTCCCCCGTGATGACGACGCCGCCGGCCAGCAGCCGGTCGAGCAGGTCCACCAGGGCGATCTCACGGCGTTCGACGACGGTCACGTCTCTTCCCCCGCGAATGAATAGGCGGCCCATGGGCCGGTGAGTTCGACCCGTATTCCGGGGATGCTCGCCTTTGTTTCGTCCTTGCTCCGGTCCACCAGTTCCACGAATTCCTCGGAATCGTTGCGGGCTACCAGATACGCCGCGTTGAGAACATTCCGGCCGGGCACTCCGGACAGCGCGGGATTCTGCGGAGCGTGCAGCCGGGAATCATCGGCGTACGCGGAAAGAGCGGCGTGCAGATGGTCGGCGAACTCCTCCGTCTGCTGCCACATGTCATCGTTCGCCCGTACCCGCGTACGCCGTTGCCGCAGATAGTCACGGCCCGACGCCGGCTTCTGCGCCGGTGCGTCCCTTTCCTCGGGCTCGGTATCCACGTACACCTTGACGCCCCATTCCACCCGCCCCGTCAGCCGGTCGAGGGTGCGCCGGAAGTCGTCCTCGCGGGCCTCCAGCATCACCCGGACCCCGCTGTCGTCCCGGAAGACGGTGCCCATCCTGAGCGGCAGCGGGGTGGTGACGACGGTGAGCGCGTCGATCACGCTCTGGTGGGCCCGCGCCGTCTCGGTGAGCCAGTCCAGGTCCTCCAGACGCCTGCGGAGCGGCTCCTCCGCGAAGTCCCGCTCCGGCACGTGGCTGACCACGGCGATCAGGCCGTGGTGGGTCAGCAGTCTGGGCGGATCACCCGCCACTCCCTTCAACTGGGTCTGCAACGGCGCGCTGAAGGGGCGGCAGACGGCGTAGACGTACCGCAGTCCGGTCATGGGGCCTCCTCCTCTTCAAGACGCCTGGCTTCATGACGCCTGGCTTCATGACGCCTTGCGTCACGACGCCCCACCTCGCGGTGCTCTTCCTCGCGCTCCGGCTCCAGTTCGGCGAGCCGTTCACGCAACTCGGCGTTCTCCCGGGCGAGTTCCTTGCGGCGGGCTCCGGAGGACAGTGCGGGGTCGTCCTCCCACCAGTCGATGCCCATCTCCTTGGCCTTGTCCACCGAGGCGACGATCAGCCGGAGTTTGATGGTGAGGAGCTCGATGTCGAGCAGGTTGATCCGGATGTCACCGGCGATCACGATGCCCTTGTCGAGGACGCGTTCCAGGATGTCGGCAAGGTTGGCGCCCGAACCCTGTCCGTAGGGTTCGGGCAGCCGGCCGGCCATGGTCATCGACGGCCCCCGCCGTCGGCGTACTCGTACTCGGGCTCTTCCTCTTCTTCTTCCTCGTACTCGCCCTCGTCCTCGTACTCACCCTCGGGCTCCTCGCCCTCCTCTTCCCCCTTGGCCTCCTCCTCTTCCTCGTACTCACCGTCCTCGTCCTCGTCCTCGTACGCGTCCTCGCCCTCCTCCTGAGGAGACTCCTCCTGAGCGGCCTCCTCCTCGGCCAGGGCGTCCTCGTGGCTGGTCACGACCTCGCCGTCGCGGATCTCGCCGCGCCAGCCGTCCTCCGCCTCGCCCTTGAGGGTGATGAAGCGGACGTAGTTCTTGAGGTCGAGACGGGCCCGGCGGCCCTGGGCGCGCCAGATGTTGCCGGTCTTCTCGAACAGGCCCTGGGGGTAGTACTCGATGACCAGCAGGACGCGGGTGAGGTTGTCGTCGAGCCGGTGGAAGGAGACGACGCCCTTGGTGGTGCCCTTGGCGCCCTCCGAGGTCCAGGAGATCTTCTCGTCGGGCACCTGCTCGGTGGTCTTCGCCTTCCAGCTGCGGTTGGACCAGAAGACCTTCAGCTGCCAGTCGGACTGGGTGTCGTCGGCGCGGTTCGCGCTCTTGACGCCCTTGGCGAAGGTGCTGAAGTCCTGGTACTTGGTCCACTGGTCGTAGGCGGTGCGCCTGTCCACGCCGACGTCGACGGACTCGATGATGACCGTCGGCTTATTGCCCGACCCGCCCTTGCGTTTGCCCTTGCCCCCACCGAGCTTCTTGAAGGCTCCCACGACGTTCTCCTTGGCGCGCGAGGCGCCCAGTTCCAGGGCGGAGCGCAGCGGGCCCTTGCCCTCGGCGAGCTTGCGTCCGCCGTCGAGGGCGAGCTTGGCGAAACCGGGGCTGTTGCCCTCGGCGATGTCGTTGAGCTTGCCGGTGGTCTCACCGAGCTTGCGGCCGACGCCGACGAGCATCCGGGTGGCCTGGGCGGCCAGGTACTCCTGCACCTCGGCCTTGAGCCGGTCGGCGGCCTCGCTGTGGGCCACGTCGGCCAGCTGGCCGGTGACCTTGCCGGTCGCGCCCTGTGCGGCCGAGCCGGCAGATCCGAGTGTCTCGGTCATCACTCACCGCCTCCCTTCGGCAGACGGGTCCGGGCTCCGCGGGCGGCGCCGCGGGCCGCACCCGCCTTGCGACCGGTCGTCTTCTTGGCGGTCTGCTTCGCCGGGGCCTGCTTGCTCGCGGACTTCTTGGCCGCCGCCTTCTTGGCCGGGGCCTTCTTCGCGGGAGTCCTCCTCGCCGGAGCCCGCTTCGCGGCCGCCTTCCTGGCCGGCGCCTTCCCGGCGGCCTCCTTCGCCGATCCGCGCTCGGATCCGCCGGCCGGAGGCTCCTCATCGGCCTCCGACTCCTCGGCCTCCGACTCCTCGGCCTCCGACTCCTCGCCGTCGGACTCCTCGTCGTCGTACTCCTCCCGCTGCTCCTCGTCCTCAGTCTCCTCCTCCTCGGCCTCCTCGTCATCGTCGAGGTCGAGGCCCGGGACCTGGTCCGTGACGCCCTCGAGCTGGTCGCGGACCTCGGCGGTACGGCCGTGCAGGCGGTCGGCGAGGGCGTCGATCTGCCGCTCCACCATCGCGCCGGAGGCCGCCTTGCCGACGCCGCGCAGGTCCTCGCGCAGCTGGTCCCCGATCTCCTTGAACTGCGGATTGTTCTGCAGCTGCTGGGACACCAGATCCGCGACGCCCCGCGGGGTCAGATGCATCCGCTTGCCGGCCACCAGAGTGCCCAGGGCGAACGCCAGTTTCATCTTCTTCGTACGTCCGAGGACGTATCCGGCCCCTACCGCGAGGCCCAGTCCCACTCGGTTCATCGTGCCGTCCCGTCGCCTGTGGCCGCGCCACCGCGCAGGCCGATCTCCAGCCGGTCCAGAAGCTCGTCCTCCTGGCGGTCGAACTCCTCCTCGTCGATCTCGCCGGCCACCAACTGCTCCTCCAGCCTGGCGAGTTCGGCCCTGACGGTGGCGGGGTCGTAGTAGATCCGCTCCGCCTCCCGCAGCACCTGCCCGATCACCCACCCGCTGCCGCGCACCGGGGCAAAGGGCAGCAGGACCACTTCCTTGATCAGTCCCACGGGCTCACTCCTCGGTGGTGCCCGGACCGCCGACGGTGCTTCCGGCGTGCTCGGCGGGACCGGGCTCGACGAAGCTGTACGGCGGCAGCGGGCCGTTGACACGCAGCTCGATGTGCGGATGGCTCTTGCGGGCCTGCTCGATCTCGGCCAGGAAGTTCTCGGCCGAATCGCGGTCCACCAGGAAGGAGACATTGAGCAGCCAGCCGGTGGACTCGGGCCCGTCGGCCACCGCGGAGGCGACCGGTTCGAGGGTGCGCTGCAGCTCGGCGGCGTCCTCGACCTCCCGCGCCTTGACGGCTGCCACCACCATCTCGCCGAGCCGCATGCGCTGCTCGTAGCTGCCGCCGCCCGACTGCCGGTTGGCCTCGGTCATGGCGCGGATCTCCGGGTTCTCGGACATCACGCGGTGCAGCACAGCCTCTTCCTGGTGCGCGGCCTTGACGTTGTACTCGACCTTGCCGTCGAGGGCGCGCAGACGCTCCCCGTAGTGGTCGGCGCGTTCGGCGAGCACACCGGTGACGGTGTCGTCGTCGGGGGCGACGCTGCCGAACCGCATGGGCAGTACCGATCCGCCGGCCTCCGCCTCGGCGAGCACGGCCTGGTGGGCGAGCAGGTCCCTGCGCTTGGGCCTGAGCCCCTCCGGGGCGTCGCTCACGACGGCCGCCAGCTCGCCCTCCTCGAGGACGCGCACCTTCATGGGCGGATCGCCGATCCCTACCATGTCCTCCGGGAGCGTGGGGTGCGAGTTCGACGTGATGCCGTAGACATACGTGCTCACTCCTGCTCCTCCTTCCTGCGCGAGGTGCGCGAGGCGGTGGTCTTGCGGGCACGCGGCCGGGACTCGGCCTCCCGCTCGCCGCCACTCTCGTCACGTCCCTGCTTGAAGGCGTCGGAAATCGTCTCGGCGGCTCCGGAGAGCGCGCCCTTCGACTTGCCGCGCGCGCCGGACTCGGTGATCTCGCCGACGAGGTCGGGCAGACCCGGATCCTTGCGCGGTCCGGCCTCCAGATCGAGGCGGTTGCACGCCTCGGCGAAGCGCAGATAGGTGTCGACGCTGGCCACGACCACACGTATGTCGATCTTCAGAATCTCGATGCCGACCAGGGATACGCGCACGAAGGCGTCGATGACCAGGCCCCTGTCTAGGATGAGCTCCAGAACGTCGTAGAGGCTGCTGCCGCCTCCGCCGCCGGTCTGCTGTGCCGGGACAACGGTCATACCGACCGTCCCTCCTTGTCTGTGTGAGTGGCGGGCGGGCGGCCTATCGGCCGCCGGGCCTGTGTGCGTCGGCCCGCCCGCGCTCGTAGCGGCGGACGCGTCGGTAACCCGTGAGCTGCCCGTCGGGCGAGAGATCGACCTGATAGCTGGCCATCAGACTCATCGTGTCCGGCACCCGAGTCAGCTCCAGCACCTCTATCTCGAGGCGCCAGCCGTCCTCCGTCTGTTCGAAGGACGACACGCTCTCGGCCGCCATGCCGGTCAGCTCCGCGAGCTGCGTGCGCGCGTGGCGCAGCACCTCCATGGGCTTCGGCCGCTTCTCCGCCGTGTTCTTCTTGTCGGAATTCTGTGAATTTTGCGAACCTGGGGTGTCTCTTGTGTTTGCCATGGCCACCTCTGTGACCGGGTGGCCTCTATGTCCGCGGCCAAACCTCAGGAGCCGCGCAACGCGTCGAGCCTGCGCCGCGCGGGCCCCAGCGCGCGTGCCCTGCTCATGACACCGGCCCAGGGGTCGGTACGTGCCTGTTCGACGGCGTCGGCGATGGTCCAGCGGCGTGCGGTGAGACCCGGGTCGGCCAGCTGGGTCCAGTCGATCGGGGTGGCCACGGGCGCTCCGGGCCGGGCCCGCACGGTGAGCGGAGCGACCGCGGTCTGTGCGTAGGCGTTGCGGCCGACGTCGAGGTAGAGGCGGTCGCCGCGGTCCTTCTTGCGGGCCGCGGTGGTGAGCCGGTCGGGGTGCGCCTCGGCGAGGGTGTCGGCCACGTCGCGGGCGAACTGCCTTGTCTCGTCGAAGTTCTGACGACCGTTCAGGGGGATGACGATGTGCAGCCCGCGCGAGCCGGTGGTCATCGGAGCGGAGGGGAGTCGGAGCTCGTCGAGGAGTTCGCCGAGCAGCCAGGCCGCCTCGCGTACGGCGGCGAAGTCGTCGCCGGAGGTCGGGTCGAGGTCGAACACCATCCGGTCGGGCCGGTCCTCGCGCCCGACTTTGGACAGCCAACGGTGCAGGGTGAGGGCGGCTTGGTCGGCGAGGTGGACAAGAGTCGCGGAGTCGTCGCACACGGTGTGGCAGACCGTGCCGCCCTCCTTGGGCTCCTCGGCGCGGGTGATCCAGTCCGGATAGGAGTCCGGGGTGTTCTTCTGCATGAAGCGCGGCCCGTCGACACCGTCCGGATGCCGTTCCAGCATCAGCGGGCGGCCTCGCAGGTGCGGCAGCAGGAAGGGGGCGGCCGACCGGTAGTAGTCGACGAGGTCGCCCTTGGTGTATTCCTTCGTGTCGCCGCTCCCCGGGAAGAGCACCTTGTCCGGCCGGTGCACCTCCACCGTGCGACGTCCGGCCCGCACGGTCCGTACGTCGTCGCTCACCGCACGACCGCCTCCTCCACCAGGAGCTTCCCGGCGGCGGCGATCGATTCGGCGTCGATGCCGGCGGCGTGCAGCTGCTCGTCCGGCGAGGCCGAGCCCGGCATGTCGCGGACGGCGAGCCGCACCAGGCGCGGCACGGGCCGCCCGTCGAGGAAGGCGTCGAGCACCGCGTCGCCGAGGCCGCCCTCCTCGTGGTGGTCCTCGACGGTGACGAGGCAGCCGGTGTCCTCGGCGGCCCGGCGCAGGGTGCGCCGGTCGACGGGCTTGACCGAGTACAGGTCGATCACCCGGACCCGGATGCCCTTCCCCTCCAGCGCGTCGGCGGCGGTCAGCGCCTGCTGCACGGTGACGCCGGCCGCGACGAGGGTGAGCCGGTCCTCGCCGGAGGAGCGCAACACCTTGCTCCCGCCGATCGGGAACTCCTCGTCGGGCCCGTAGATCACCGGGCTCTCGCCGCGCGAGGTACGCAGATAGCGGATGCCCTCGCACCCGGCCATCTCGGCGACCAGGATCGCGGTCTGGTTGGCGTCGCACGGGTACAGCACGGTCGAGCCGTACACGGACCGCATCATCGCCAGGTCCTCCAGCCCCATCTGGCTGGGCCCGTCCTGCCCGATCGCGACCCCCGCGTGCGAGCCGACGAGGTTGATGCCGGCGCCGCTGATCGAGGCCATGCGCACGAAGTCGTACGCGCGTGTGAGGAAGGCCGCGAAGGTGGAGGCGTACGGCACCCAGCCGCGCGAGGCGAGCCCCACCGCCGCCGCGACCATCTGCTGCTCGGCGATGTAGCACTCGAAGTAGCGGTCGGGGTGTTCCTTGCCGAAGAACTCGGACCGCGTGGAGTCGCCGACCTCGCCGTCGAGGGCGACGATGTCGCCGCGCGCGGTGCCGAGTGCGGCGAGCGCCTGACCGTAGGCGTTCCTCGTGGCGACCCCCTTCTCGGGGTCTGCCATGTCCCAGCGGGGCAGTTCGAGGTGCCCGGCGCGTACGGCGTGCAGCATGCGGGCGGCGGGCGGCTCGTGGACCTGGACGCGAAGGTCGCGGGGTCCGCCGAGTTCGAGGATCGCCTCGTCGGCGTCGGGGAGCGGCTTGCCGTGCAGGCCCTCGCGGTCCTGGACGGAGGCGACGCCCTTGCCCTTGAGGGTGCGGGCGAGGATCGCCGTCGGCTGGCCGGTGGTCGAGATCGCCTCGCCGTAGGCGCGGTCGACGGCGTCGACGTCATGGCCGTCCACCTCGATGGTGTGCCAGCCGAACGCCTGGAAGCGGCGGGCGTAGGCGTCGAGGTCGTGCCCGTGCCGGGTCGGGCCGCGCTGTCCGAGGCGGTTCACGTCGACGATCGCGGTGAGGTTGTCGAGGTGCTCGTACGCCGCGTGCTCGGCGGCCTCCCACACGGACCCCTCGGCCAGCTCGCTGTCGCCGGTGAGCACCCACACCCGGTACGCGGCGCGGTCCAGCCGCTTGCCGGCCAGCGCGATACCGACGCCGACGGGCAGTCCCTGCCCGAGCGACCCGGTGGCGGTCTCGACCCACGGCAACCGCCGGGGAGTCGGATGTCCCTCCAGCCGACTGCCGAGCTTGCGGAAGCTCAGCAGCTCGGTGTCGTCGATGGCACCGGCTGCCTTGTAGGCGGAGTAGAGAAGCGGCGAGGCGTGTCCCTTGGAGAGGACGAAGCGGTCGTTTCCGGGGTGGGCAGGGCGGTCGAAGTCGTAGCGAAGGTGATGGGCGAGCAGTACGGCCATCAGATCGGCGGCGGACATCGAGGACGTCGGATGCCCGGACCCCGCGGCATCGGCGGCCCGTACGCTGTCGACGCGCAACTGCTGGGCGAGCTCGGTCAGTTCGGCGGTGTTCATGAGTCTCCTTCCGCAGGGGTGCCGGGACGCTTGACGGGGCCGGCGGGCTGGTTCTTGGCGGACCCGAACGCGAACTCCGGCGACTCCGCGTCCTGTTGAGGCTGCTGCACGGTCCCCGGGCCAGTTCCGGCGTGGCCTCCTTCACGGAGGTCCCCATGCGAACGATGCGGGGTCGAGCCACGGTTCGCCTCCGGCGCTGTCGCGTGCGTCGTACGGAGCCTTCCGCGTCCCCCTGGTCAGCGCCGCCAAACGTGCTCCGGTTTCCGCGTGACCGCCGGGTACCCGGACGCCGACCGGCCCCCGCGCGTCGCCCGCCTTCGGAGGTGCTGTGGAGCTCGGACCAGCGACGAGGCCCCAAGGGCGGTCCGCTGCACCGTACGGACGCCGCCGTGCGCGTGCAACAGCTCGCAGGAGGGGTATGCCGCGATACGCCGGCGCCGAGCCGACCTGCACGATCGTGCGTGATCTCGACCTGCCGGGCCGCGTCGTCGACGGCCTACGTGTCGGCCATGTCCACGCAGGCGACGAGAGCCTCTCCCCCGGCCTACCGCGCCTCGTCAGCGGCCGCGGCGAGGCCCTCGCGTCCCCGGGCCGGCGGGGCGACCGGGTCGCCCCGGGCGGCGAAGGCCAGGGCCGTGGCCCGCCCCGCGCCGCCGCTGGCCCCGGTCACCACGACGCCCCTGCGGCCCCCGGGCACGGGCATGCCCCAGGGCCTGCGCACCCCGCATCACGCCCGGTGGTGGGGCTGCTCGGGGTCGATGTCGTCGGGGCTGGACGCCGCCGGTTCGCCCGTGCCGGGCTCCGGGATGCCCGCGCCGGGCGTGCCGGCGGGTGGGACCGGCGGAACCGGCGGGTAGGGCATGCCGAGTCCGCTCGGCGGGGCGGCGGGTGCCCTGCCGCCGCCGACGACACGGTCGCCCTGCCCCGCGGCGGCCGGCTCCGCCCCGTGCTCCGGCGTGGGCCGGGACGCGTGGGGCCGCGCCGCGCCCCGCAGGACATAGGCGACGACACCGAGGATCGCGGCGGTGATGAGCGCGGCCGCCCAGTCGGGCAGGCCGATCGCCAAGGCCAGCCCCACGGTCAGCGCCAGAGCCGCGCCCGCGTACAGGGCGACGGCGCCGGAGGCGGCGTAGAGCATGGCCGTGCGGCGCTGTTTACGAGTCTGTTCGCGCAGTTCGTCGCGCACAGTCTCGCGCGCCACCTGCGCCAGCTCGTCGACCAGGTGCTTGTCCAGGTGTTCCAGATGATCCAAGCCTTCCATGGACGCCGAGTACCCGTACAGGCGTACGCATAACGCGGTCCGTCACGGGCGGAACACGCTGCCGAATGGACCGGAAGTGATCTCCTCGCCCGGCCACCCCAACTAGGCTCGTCCGCATGGACATTCTGGGAGCCACGCTGCGCATCTGCGTCGACGACCTGGAGACCGCGGTCCCCTTCTACGAACGCCTGGCGGGCGGCAGAGCTCTGCGTTTCGAACGCGGTGGCGTCCAAGTGGCCGCGGTCGGGTGTTTCCTGCTGATGAGCGGACCCGAGGCCGAGCTGGACGTGCTCCGCAAGATCGCCGCGACGATCGCCGTGAAGGACGTCGAGGAGACCCACCGGGTACTCACCGAGCTCGGCGCCCGCATCGTGGCCGGCCCGGTGGCGACGCCGGGCGGCCGCAACCTGATCGCGATGCATCCCGACGGCATGGTGTACGAGTACGTGGACCGCAACCAGTGACCCGCCCCCCTCACAGCTCCGGCGGTCGCATCCGGAAGTCGTAGTGCGCCGGGAGCGGTTCGTCGGTCAGCCTCGACCACAGACGGCCGATCGCCTCCGCTCCCTCCCGCAGATCGGCGACCTCGAACCCCGCGCGGAAGACGTCCAACGCCTCCTCCGGCAGCCCCTCCGCGAGCAGCAACCCGGCCTCGACCAGCCGGAACCGACCGCGCTGCCGAATCCCGGGAAGCAGCCGGTCCCACACGGCACGTGCCTGCGCGGTGCGGCGTACGGCGAGCAGCGCCTCGATCGTCTCCCGGCCCAGCGCCGCCGTGGCCGCCGTCCACGACTCGCCGTGGTCGCGGCGCTCGGCGCACAGGTCGTCGAAGGCGTCGGCGTACCGGTCGGCGGCCCGCTCGTGGTTGCCGCTGTCCTGGTCGGCGACGGCGAGGCAGCGCAGCAACGGCCAGAGGGACGGGGCGAGTTCGAGGGCCCGCTCCCAACTCCGCACGGCCTGGGCCCGATCACCGGCGTGCCACTGGGCGACGCCCAGGTGGTACTCGGTGAGCGGGGTGGCCGGCGCGGTCTCCAGCATGTCCCGCCAGTGCGGGGCGACGAGCGTCTCACCGGGCGGCCGCACCCGGCGCGGCTCGGGGAAGGCCCCGGCGCGCAGCAGCTGCAGCCAGGGCTCCTGCGCCGCGCCGAGAGTGCTCTCCTCGAAGGGCGTACCGGGCAACTTCCAGTCGGCACGCAGCACTTCGAGCGCGCCCCAGCCGGAGCCGGTGGCGAGAACCTCGCCGGGTTCGGTGTCGGCGTACGGCTTCCAGGCGGCGTACGCGGCGTCGACGTCGGCGCGGGCCAGCACGGTTTCGAGGCGCGCTTCCACCTCGTCGACGGCCTCCGCGGCGTCCAGCGGCCCGTACGCCTCCAGCCACGCCACCTCGCTCTCCGCGTCCAGCCGCACATGCTCCAACTGGGTACGGGCGAGCCCGGCCTGGATCTCGCGGTAGCCGCCGGTGCCGGGCTCGGTGAGCCACTCCTGCCAGCGCCGCCCGCCGGGCCCCTGCCCCCAGACGAACAGCTTGCGTCCGCGCAGCACGTCGGTGGACGTCTGCACCAGCCCGTGCCCGTCCTCGTCGAGGGCGGCGATCCAGCGTCGCCGGGCCTCGGGAAGGTCGTAGAAGTAGTCCGCCGCACAAGGGAGTCGGCGGATCTCGTCGTACGAGGGGCTGGGCACCCTGCGCAGCCGCCGCTCGTACCCGAAGTGCCAGGCCTCGTCCGCCGGCGCGAGCACCCGGCGTTCCTCGGGGACGGCGATGTTGGACCACCAGTACGTCGGCACCGGCTTCTCGTGCGGGTTGCGGACGCGGACGCCGACGTAGAGGAAATCGGACCTCGCCGGCAGCCAGAGGTCGATCTGGAAGGGCAGGTCGCGCAGCCGCTCCCACTCCCAGAGGCGGAGCATCTCGCCGCCGTCGGGGGCGGGGACCCGGGCGGCGTGCAGAGGCGAGCAGGAGAGAGTCGTGTGGCCGGTGGCGCCGATGTTCCACTCGATGCCGCCGGAGAACCAGGCGCCGTTGAGGGCGAAGCCGGCGGGCTGGAACACCGGGTTGCGGTACAGGAGTTCACGTCCGGTCGGCTTGTGGAGGAGGGAGGCGACCCGGCCGCCGAGGCCGGGCAGGACGGTGGCGCGCAGGCGGTCGTTCTCGATGACGAGGGCGTCCATCTCGCGCGGCTCGCGCACTCTGCCATAGCCGTCCCGGACCCGCACCGGCAGCAGACTCCGCAGGGGCTCGTATCCCGCCTGCAGGGCCATCTCGCGCGGCAGCTCGTCCCGGTCCCGGTCCTCGATCCGGTGCACCTCGTGGAGCAGCCGCAACGGGGGCAGCGGATTGTCCGGCCCCAACTCCGCGGCGGGCAACGTCAGTACCTCACGTCGGATGGTCGTCACGATCACCATGGAAGCCGCTCACCGGTGAGCTGACCAGGGGAGGCACCGGTCAGGATTCCGCAAAGGGTCGACGCAGGCCCAGGTCGGAGGGGGCGTCGAGCACCACGCAATTCCGCATGCGGGGTCGTCCTCGTCGACGTACAGTCGGCGCCCAGACGGAAATCGACCCAGGAGTGGACCGATGAGTGAGCAGCACACGTACCGGGTGATCGTCCGGGGCACGTGGGACGGGCTGGCCGACGAAGCCCGCGAGCGGCTGCTCGCCGAGGCCGCCGACCACGGGATGCCGAGCATGCGGTTCACCGAGGAGGGCTCACTGTCGTACGAGCCGTCGCCGCTCAAGCACTTCTCGATGCGGTACGTGGTCGTGTCCGACGCGGCCGACGGCGACGAGATGGCGGGCGCTGTCGCGGAGGACCGTGCCGAGACCACGCTCCGGGAGCTCGGCTACGGCTTCCGCGACCTCAAGTCCACCGTCACGGACCTCGACACGATGAAGGTCAACCGGAAGGCCGCATCTCGGCGGTGATCGCCCAGCGCTCGTGGTCCCGCCAGGCGCCGTCGATGAAGATCATGTTCGGGGAGAAGCCCTCCAGGCGGAAGCCGCAGCTGCGGGCCAGGGCTATGGAGCCGGTGTTCCGGGGCTGCGCGTTGATCTCCAGCCGGTGCAGTCGCATCGGGCCGAAGGCGTACCCGACCACCAGGTCCAGCCCCTCCCGCATCAGCCCGCGCCCGACGGCGTGCGCGAAGGCGCCGTAGCCGAGCGCGCCGCACTGGAAGCCGCCCTCGACGATGTTGTTGATGTTGATGAACCCGGCGATGCCCCCGCCGTCGACCTCGCACACGAGGAACCCGGCCTTGGACCGGTCCTCGATCAGCCGGCCCGCGTAGGCGGTGTACGCGTTGGGGGTGTCCGGCGGGAAGAGCCAGGGATGGTGCAGGTCCTTGCTCTCGCGGGCGCGGGCGGTGAACTCCGCACCGTCCTCGTAGGTGAAGTGACGTATCCCCACCCGGGGGCCTTCGGCGAGATAGCGGGATGCGGTGTGCGGCATCCCGCCACCCTACGATCCGCTAGCCGCGCCGTCTCATGAAATACGCCCCGCACAGGGCACCGATGACCCCGGTCCCCAGCAGCGCCATCCACAGCGGCATCGTCACCTCGGGGATCAGCAGCCGGATCCTGGTGGCACCGGTGTTCTCGAAGATGAAGATCAGGGCGAGGACGGCGAGCAGGAGGACGGTGACCCGGGCCGGCGTCAGCATCTGCCGGCCCCGGCCCCCGCTCTTGGTTCCGCTCTCGGAAGTCTTCGGGCTCATGGGACCAGCCTGGGCCCGAAACCCCCGTCACGCACGGTGAGGCCTGCCTCCGGGTGACTCGGCCGCCCACCACCGGCAGCTTTGCGGTCAATCACCGAGACGAGTGTTTCCTGACAGAAAGCCAGTGACGGTCGCTCAGCGCAGGGCGGGCTCGTCGAGGGTCAAGGTGCCCGCGTCGGCGTCGAGTTCGGCACGCACACCGAAAGGGATCGTCGACGCCCCGTCGCAGTGCCCGAATCCGAACTCCTCGGCCACGGGCACACCGAGTCCGCCGAGCCGGTCGACGAGCATCGCGCGCACCCTGTCGTACGGCTCGCACCGCTTCCACGAGCCGAGCAGCACACCGCGCACCCCGTCGAGCCAGCCCGCGCGCAGGAGTTGGGTGACGTAGCGGTCGAGGCGGTACGTCTCCTCGCCGACGTCCTCCAGGCAGAGCAGTCCGCCGCGCGCGCCGGGCCGGGCGTACGGCGTGCCCAGCTCGGCGGCGAGCAGACAGAGAAGGCCGCCGAGGGTGACGCCCCGCGCCCGGCCCGGCACCAGGGCGGTACCGCCGGAGGTGAGGGTGCGGACCGTCTCCGGCGCGAAGAGCGTGGCCTTGAGGTGTGCCTGCGCGTGTGCGTTCTCGAGGAAGTCGGCGGCGGCGGCCATCGGTCCGTACAGGGTGACGAGGCCCAGCCGGGTGGCGATGGCCTCGTGCAGCGCGGTGATGTCGCTGAAACCGAGGAAGACCTTGGGACCTGCGGCGCGCATGGCCTCCCAGTCGAGCAGATCGACCATGCGCTGGACGCCGTATCCGCCGCGGGCGCACAGCACGGCGTCCACGGACGGGTCGCACCAGGCGGCCTGGAAGTCGGCGGCCCGGTCGGCGTCCGTGCCCGCCAGGTACGTGAACTCGCCGTGCCGGTCCAGCACATGGGGCGCCACGACCGGGTCGAGGTCCCAGGCCCGCAGAATGTCCAGCCCCGCCTGCACCCGCTCCTCGGGCACCGGCCCGCTGGGGGCGACGACGGCCACCCGGGCGCCGGGAGCGAGCCTGGACGGCCGGACGAGTTCTCTTACCGCTTCTGTCACTTGGACAGCTCCAGGGTCGGGATGCCGCGTGGATTGAGCCCGAACACCTGGGCATACAGGGAGAGTTCGGCCTCCAGGACGCGGATCATGGTCTCAGAGCGCCGGAATCCGTGCCCCTCCCCCTCGAAGGCGAGGTAGGCGTGCGGCACCCGTCGCCCCCGCATCCGCTCCAGGAACCGCTCGCACTGGGCGGGCGGGCAGATCACGTCGTCCAGGCCCTGGAGCAGCAGGAAGGGCGCGGTGATGCGGTCGGCGTGCTCGGTGGGCGAGCGCTCCGCATACCGTCCGGGCACCTCGGCGAGCGGGCCGACCAGGGTCTCCAGGTATTGCGACTCGAAGTCGTGGGTCTCCTCCTCGGCCCAGGAGGCGAGGTCGAGGATGGGGTAGATGATCGTGCCGCAGGCGTAGACGTCGGTCGCGGTGAGCGAGGCGGCCGTGGTCCAGCCGCCCGCGCTGCCGCCCCGGATGGCGAGCCGGTCCCGGTCGGCGGTGCCCTCGTCGGCGAGGGCGAGCGCGACGGCCGCGCAGTCCTCGACGTCGACCACGCCCCACTGCTCACGCAGCCGGCCGCGGTACTCCCGCCCGTACCCCGTCGAGCCGCCGTAGTTGACCTCGGCGACCCCGATGCCGCGGGAGGTGAAGTAGGCGATGGTGTGGTCGAGGACGAGCGGCGCCCTGCTGGTGGGGCCGCCGTGCGCCCAGACGACGTACGGCGGCAGCTCGTCGCCGGGCGGGACGCAACCGGGGTTGTGGGGCGGGTAGATGTGCGCGTGGATGTCGCGTCCGGCGGGGCCGGTGAAGGTGCGGATCTGGGGTTCGGGGTAGTGGGCGGGGTCGACGGCGTCCTCGTGCTCGGCGCCGATGACCCGGGCCCGGCCGGTCCGGGTGTCCAGCTCCACCACCTCGTAGGCGCTGCGCGGGCTGGCCCCGACGGCGACGATCCGCTCGCCGTGCACCGCGAGCGTGGGCCCGAACTCCGTCCAGGGGCCCGCCGCGTCGACGATCTCGCCGGTCTCCGGGTCGAGTACGCCGAGGGCGGTGGCGCCACCGCCGTGCACAACGGCGATCAGTCCGCTCTCCAGTGGCGCGAACCAGCGCTGGCCGAGCTTCCACAGCGGCCCGGCGAACTCCTCCTCGCGCGGGCAGAGAGGCACGCCGTCGCGGTAGAGGTTCCACCAGCCGGTGCGGTCGCTCGCGTACAGCAGGGAGCCGTCGGCCGCCCAGTCGACCTGCGCGATCGACTCGTCCGTCCCGCCGGCGACGGTCCGCGCCTCGTGGAGGGTGCCGTCGTCGCCCACCCCGGCGACGACCAGCTCGGTCCCGTCCCACGGCATGCGCGGGTGGTCCCAGGCGAGCCAGGCCGCGGTGCGGCCGTCGGGAGAGACACGGGGTCCGGTGACGAACCGGTGCCGGTCGTCGGTGAGTTCGCGTACGGCGTCCCGGTCCTGGACGGCCGATCCGTCCAGCGGTACCGCGGCCAGGACGCGGCGCACGTCGGTGGAGCCGTCGCCGGTGAACTCCTCGAGGACGCACCATACTTCGCCGCGGTCGAGCAGCAACCGGGGCTCGGCCCAGCGCAGTCCGCCGCCGACGAGGGAGACAGGGGTCAACGGCTGGGGATCGCCGTCGAGTTCGTAGCGGTACAGCCGCTGGTCGGCGAAGTTCACGAACACCACAAGCGGCCGGCCGTCCACGATGGCGCCCGCCCATGGGTGGCCGCCGTACTCGATGACTCGGCTGCGCACGTTCCACGGCGCGGGCAGCACCGGCTCCTCCCGGCCGCCGACGCGTCTGCGCACCAGCGTGCGCCGGCCGCCCTCGGTGGGCCGGGGCTCGGTCCACCACGCCTCGGCGCCGACGAAGCCGACGTACTCGGGGTGCCCGTCGTGCGCGGCGGCGAGCGCCGCGTCGATGGGCGAGGGCCAGGAACCGTACGGCAGGGTCTGCACGTTCTCCCCCAACTCGCCTAGGCCGTGCGCAGGAACCGGTCGAGTACCCGCACTCCGAAGTGCAGTGCCTCCACGGGCACCCGCTCGTCGACGCCGTGGAACATCGCCTGGTAGTCGTACCCATCCGGGAGCTTCAGAGGCGTGAACCCGTAGCCGATGATGCCAAGTCGTGAGAACTGCTTGGCGTCGGTGCCGCCCGACATGCAGTACGGCACGACGTGCCCCTCGGGCGCGAACTCCTCGACGGCGGCCCGCATCTTCGCGTAGGTCGGCGAGTCGACCGGCGCCTGAAGGGCGACCTCGCGGTGGTGGAACTCCCAGTCCACGTCCGGCCCGGTGAGCCGGTCGAGGGTGGCGCGGAACTCGTCCTCGCCGCCCGGCAGATACCGCCCGTCGACGTACGCGACCGCCTCCCCCGGGATCACGTTGATCTTGTAACCGGCGTCCAGCATGGTCGGGTTGGCGCTGTTGCGGACGGTCGCCTCGACCAGCTTGGCGGCCGGGCCGAGCTTCTCCAGCAGGGCGTCCACGTCGTCGAGGCCGCTCTCGATGCCGTAGAGCGCGGCGAGTTCCGTGAGAGCCGCGGACACGGTCGGGGTCGGCCGCAGCGGCCACTCGTGCTCGCCGATGCGGGTGATGGCGGCGGCGAGCCGGGTGACCGCGTTCTCGTTGTTCACCTTGGAGCCGTGCCCGGCCCGCCCTCGGGCGGTCAACTTCAGCCAGCCGGTGCCCCGTTCACCGGCAGCGATGGGATAGAGCTCGCGACCGCCGCCGTCGTGGAAGGTGAACGCCCCGGACTCACTGACCCCTTCGGTACAGCCCTGGAACAGCTCGGCGTGCCGATCGGCGAGGAATCCGGACCCGTCCCGCGCGCTGTCCTCCTCGTCGGCGGTGAAGGCGATGACGACGTCCCGCCGGGGCCGGACGCC
This sequence comes from Streptomyces sp. NPDC001617, assembly GCF_053596855.1. Taxonomy (NCBI): domain Bacteria; kingdom Bacillati; phylum Actinomycetota; class Actinomycetes; order Kitasatosporales; family Streptomycetaceae; genus Streptomyces; species Streptomyces sp. NPDC001617. The sequence goes on along the minus strand of NZ_JBSFHA010000016.1, from coordinate 129,097 downwards.
CTTCCGGGCCCAACTCCGCGCGATCGCAAGGATCATGGCGTCCATGTTCTTCATGTCGACGGCCCCGCGCCCCCACACGACCCCGTCCCGGACCTCCCCGGAGAAGGGGTGCACGGTCCAGTCGTCGGCCCGCGCGGGTACGACGTCCAGATGACCGTGCAGGAGCAGCGCGTCCGCGCCCGGGTCCGTGCCCTCGATCCGCGCGACGAGGTTCGTGCGCCCCTTGGTCCGTTCGAGGAGCGTGGGCTCCAGCCCCGCCCCGGCCAGCTGCTCGGCGGCGTACTCGGCGGCCGGCCGCTCCCGGCAGTCCCCACCACCCCTGTTGGTGGTGTCGATCCTAATGAGGTCGGAGGTGAACCGGACCACCTCGTCCAGCGCCTGCTCGTCAGCCATACTGCTCCTCCACTGCGGCCGAGACGATCGTGGTGACCGCCTTGAAGGTACGAATGCCCTCGTACATGGTCCCGCTGGTGTACGCGACCTTCCGTTCCCCGATCCGGCCCACACCCGGCACCACGGTGGCGGCCATCGCCAGGTGCTCGGCGTCGAATTCGAGCGCGATGGTGAACGGCCCTGTCTGCACCGGTTCCTGACGGACCGCCAGCTGCGCGGCCTGCTTGGCCGCGGCCCGGATGTCGGCGGCGGTCCTGGCCGGCGTACGGCAGACGGCCGCGTACCGCGAGACATGGTCCTTGACGGCGACCTTCAGCGCCTCGGGCGCATATCCGAGGGCGTCCTCACAGGCCACGTCGTCGCCCGTGACGAGGACGACGGGGACGCCGTACTCGGCCACGACATGCGCGTTGAGGAGCCCCTCACTCGCCCGTACGTCGTTGAGCCACACACCGGTGATGGAGTTGGCGAGATAGGTGTGGGCGAGGACGCCCTCCATACCGGCGCCCGCGTGATAGCCGACGAAGGCGATCCCGTCCACGTCCCCGTGCTGCACGCCCTCGACCATGGACAGGGACTTGTGCCGCCCGGTGAGCATCTCCGTGCGCTCGTCCAGCCGCTCCAGCAACAGGTTGCGCATGGTCCAGTGGGCCTCGTTGACGACCACCTCGTCCGCCCCGCCGTCGAAGAACCCCAGCACGGCGGCGTTCACGTCCGAGGTGAACATCGAACGGCACCGCTCCCACTGCGGCGTCCCCGGCAGCACATCGGCCGGCCAGGTCACGCCGGTGGCGCCCTCCATGTCTGCGCTGATCAGGATCTTCATGCCTGGTCACGTTACGCGCCGAGGCAGGTCGGGTTCCAGGACTCGGCCGCTCGGCTGCATCACGGCGCGGGGCTGCGGGGTGGCGCGCTGATCCGGGGTCGGTGGTCGGGCGGGTCGGCCGAGCGGGAGGTCCGGTCGGCCGACCCCGGCTTGCGGCTCCGGCGGAGGCGGCATCGGACGGGATTCCGTCGACACCGAAGGCGAGGGCCCGACGAGGATCGATCTCCCCGCAGACCACCGGCGCCCCGGAGGCACCACCACCCGCTGCCAGGGGCCGTACGGCCACCCGGAGGACGGCGCCGACTGCCCGAACGCCGCCCGCTTCGAAGTCCTCCGCCTCCGGCAGCCCGCACTGGCCGTCTGCCCGGTCCCTCTGCGCCCGTCCCTGCTGCCGGCGGTCGACGTGCTGTGGCCGCCGCGGATCACGCCGGTGCGACAGCGACCCTGCGCAGGTCGGCCGGGAGGGCGTCGCAGCGGAGCACGACCCCGGCGGCCGTCCTCAGAGCGTACGGCCGAACAGGTCCAGCAGCGCCGCCCAGTGCCGCTCGGTCGCCTCCGCGCTGTGCATCGCCGTGTCGGCCTGGGTGAAGCCGTGGTGGGCGCCCTCGTAGACCTCGCCCCGGTGGCGGACGCCGGCCGCGGTGAGGGCCTTGTCGAGGCGGTCGATCTGCTCGGCCGGGTTGGTGGAGTCCTGGTCGGCGTGGCCGAAGTAGAGCTCGGCGGTGATGTGCTCGGCGAGCAGGTGGGGGCTGTCCGGTGCGTCGGTGGCGAGGTACGCGCCGTGGAAGCCGGCCGCGGCGGCGACACGGTCCGGGTAGGTGCCCGCGGTCCGCAGCGTCAGGCCGGCACCCATGCAGTAGCCCGTGATGCCGGCCGGGCCGTCGGTGGTGAGGGGCGACGCGGCCAGCCAGTCCAGGTACGCGGCGGCGTCCCGCATGGCGCCCTCCGGGGTGAGGGTGCGCGCGGCGGGGCCCAACTGCTGGATGATCTCCGGGCGTTCGGCGGGGTTGATGAACTCGGGAAGTTCGACGACGGGGGCGCGGCCGTAGCGGTGGAAGACGTTGGGCACCAGGACCGTGTAACCGGCCCCGGCGAGCCGGTCGGCCATCGACCGCAGGTGCGGGCGCAGACCGAAGGCGTCCATGTAGAGCAGGACGGCGGGGTGCGGGGCGTTGTCGGACGGGTGGACGAAGTACGCGTCGGCGGTTCCGTCGGGGGTGGTGATGTCGACGGAGGTGCCCTGGACGACGGTCATGTGCTGGTCTCTCAGTTCTCGGGGGTCGTTGTGTGGCGGAGGTGCGTCAGTGCGCGGAGGTGGCTGTGTCGGTCACTTCTCGGGGGTCGCCCGGTCGGCCAGTTCCTTCACCCGGCCCGCCGGGGTCGGCACGCCCGGCGTCTCGAATGACCAGCACGAGGCCTCCTCCTGGCTCAGCCCCGCCGGCCGCTTCCCCAGGTACGGCTCCACGTAGACCGGTGTGCCGGGCCGGCTGCTCCAGCTGTCGGCGAGGGTGCCGATGTCCACCGCGTCATGGCCGAGGGCGTCCAGCAGCGCGGTCACCTGGGCCTTGGCCGCCACGTCGTCGCCGGCGACGGGCAGAGCGCTGCGGTCGGGGTCACCGGCCGGGCGGGCGCCGGTGAACAGGCGCCGGAAGTCGATGCTGTTGAACGCCTTGACCACCCGGGCCCCGACCAGCTGCCGCCGCACCAGCGCGCCGGAGGTCAGCGCGCCCGCGTCCAGCTCGGTGATGCTGCCGTCGCGGTCCGGGTGGTGGTTCATCGTGTCGATCACGGTCTGGCCGGCGAGGGCCTCCGAGGGCGGCCGGTCGTAGGCCTTGAGCGGGACGGCGGCCACGACCAGGTCGGCCAGGGTCTCGGGGCCGCGCGAGTTGGCCACGACCACGTCCAGTCCGGCGGCCACCGCCAGCCGGGCGAGCGCGCTGCCGATCATGCCTCTGCCGATGATTCCGAGAGTCCCTGGTGTCCAGGCCACTGGTGCACCTCCGCGCCGTATGTGAAACTGAGTGTCACAGTAGCCACTGAGTATCGACACTGCAACAGGGGCCGGCACGGGAGATAGGATCGGCAGGTGACCGGAGCAGCACGTACGAACACGAGGGACATCGCCCGGGCCGCCGTACGAGCCGAACTGGCCCAGGTGGCCTTCGAGTTGTTCCGTCGCAAGGGCTTCGACAAGGTCACGGTGGACGACCTCGCGGCGGCGGCGGGCGTCTCGCGCAGCACCTTCCTGCGCTACTTCGGCACCAAGGAGGACGCCGTCCTGGGCGCCTTCGACGGGCATGACCGGCGCGTCGCCGACGCGCTGCGCGCCCGCCCGGCCGACGAGGGCGAGTGGAGGGCGCTGCGGCGCGCCCTGGACGTGGTCATCGAGCGCTACCACGAGGATCCGGCCGGCTCCCTGGAGACGACCCGGCTGGTCCGGGAGACCCCCGCGCTCCGCGCCCGGCACCTGGAGAAGCAGTACACCTGGCGCCCGGCCCTGTCGCAGGCCCTGGCCGAGCGCGCCGGCTCCGAGCGGCCGACCCTCGCCCAGTCGGTGCGGACCGCCGCCGCCCTGGACTGTCTGAACGTCGCCCTCGACCACTGGCTGGCCTCCGACGGCCGCGAGGACCTGGTCGAGTTGTTGGACGCCGCCTTCGCGGCCCTCAATATCGAGTGAGAGCGGCGCGGGGATTTGGTCGACTGCCCCCGTGACCGTCCTCGCGAACGAAACCCCCGCCACGCTCTCGGCCCGCCTGGAAGAGGCGCGAAGTGACTACGCCGCCCTGCTCGCCCTGGGCCTGTCACGGACCTGACCCGAGACAAGCCCTCCCCACGCCAACTCGCCGTCTCCGACGCCCTGTTGACCCTGCCCGGCGACCGGCGGGACCGCCGCCGACGGCACGGACTGCCGCACCTACGGCGCGCCCCTGGGCCTGCCCGAACTCCGGGCGATCTTCGGCGGGTTCCTCCAGGTACCGACCGAACAGCTCCTGCCCGGCATCAACTCGAGCCTGGAGCTGATGGACGACTGTCTGCGCCCTGTGCGAGCGCTTCGGCATCGACATCATCCCGGTCCCGATGACACCCGAGGGCCCGGACATGGACGAGGTCGAGCGCCTGGCCGCCCGCCGACGCCGCGATCAAGGGCATCTGGTGCGTGCCCGAGACGATTTCCGCTCGCGCCGACGAGCCGCCGTCCGCTGGAATTCCCGTGCGCCCCACCGTCCCCTTCCGAGCCTTCGCCCCCTCAGTTCGTGCGACCCGCCACCAGCCACTTCGACGGCAGCTCGATCCGGGTGCCGTCGGGTGCGAACTCCGTGGTGACGAGCGGGAGTTCGCCGCTCGCCAGGATCGTCAGGCCGGCCGCGCGCAGGTATTCGGGCACGGCGTCGTCGGCCACCTCGCCGGGCGCGATGCCGTGCCGGAAGATCGGTGCGAGCTTGGGCGGCGGTCCTGAGGGGCTCTGCGCCAGGCCCAGCAGGACGGGCTTGGCCGCCTCGGAGAGTTCCACGAGGAACGCCCGGCCCCGCTCGCCGACGAGCGCGGCGATGCCGTCCACCATGGGCTGCCGGTCGTCGGGTTCGGCCTGGTGGAGGACGCCGCGCATATAGACGTTGGCGTCGCCGAGTTCGGCGTGCAGCGTCTCCGTCTCGCCCTTCTCCACGGCGTCGACCACACGGTACGTGGCCTGTCCCGCCGGGTCGGCGTGCCGGGCGTGGTCGAGGGCGACGGCGGACAGGTCGGCGCCGAGGACGTGCGGGAAGCGCTCGGCGAGGAACCGGGTCTGAGTGCCGTTGCCGCAGCCGAGGTCCACCATCGCCAGACCGGAGTCGGTGAGGTGCGGTTCGAAGAGGGCGAGGTGGATGCCGACGGTGAGGGCCGGATCCGCGTCCCAGAACACGGCCCCCTTATCCTCCGGAGCCTCGCGCCAGAAGCCCTCCCAGGCCTCCCGGTACCGACTCGTCACGCTCATGGCCAACTCCCCAGGGTGCGCCGCGAACCCGCCCCAAGTTGACGGGCCAGTACGGTTTATCGCGCCCTGGTCACGGCTACAAGCGCGTGGCGCATTCCTTCACCCCGCTTTCGATATGCGTACGCCCCCGTGCGCCGCACGCGCCCCTGTGAGGCGGGAGCGCCTGATGTGCCGTCAGCGCCGGGGCAGCGTCAGCTCGAACCAGACGGTCTTTCCGGCCTTGGTACGGCTGGTGCCCCACTCACGGGCCAGGGTGGACACCACCCGCAGTCCGCGCCCGAACTCGTCGGTGGGGCGGGCACTGAGCAGGGTCGGCAGCTCGTGGTCGTCGTCATCCACCTCGCACAGCAAGGCGTCGCCACGGATGAGGCGCAGTTCGACCGGACGGCTGTGAGAGTGCCGTACGGCGTTGGTGACGAGCTCGCTCACCAGCAGCTCGGCGGTGTCGGCGAGTTTCGCGAGCCCCCAGTCGTGCAGCTGCTCACGGACCACGGCACGCGCGCGGGGGATCTCGGCGGGGTCGAGCCCCAGCCGCCACTCGGCGACGTCGTCGGCGTCGATGCCGTTGAGGCGGGCCATCAGAAGCGCCACGTCGTCCTTGCGGCCGCCGCGGGTGTTGAGGGCGCGGATGATCGAGTCGCAGGCGTCGTCCATCGAGGCGGCCGGGTGGGCCGCGGACTCGCTGAGGGTCGCCAGGCCCACGCCGATGTCCTCGCCGCGCACCTCGACCAGTCCGTCGGTGCACATGACGATCCGGTCGCCGGGCTCCACACGCACGCGTACCGCCTCGAACGCCACCCCGCCGACGCCGATCGGCGCACCGGTCGGCAGGTCGAGCAGCTCGCTGCGGCCGTTCTCGGCACGGACCAGGACGGGCGGGATGTGGCCCGCGTTGGCGATGTGCAGTTCGCCGGCGATCGGGTCGTAGACGGCGTACAGACAGGTCGCGAGGTAGGTGTCGCCGAGGCGCTGGGCGAGGTCGTCGAGGTTGCGCAGGAGCTGGGCGGGCGGCAGGTCCAGGGCGGCCATGGTCTGTACGGCCGTACGCAACTGGCCCATCATGGCGGCCGAGTTGAGGCCGTGGCCCATGACGTCGCCGACGACCAGGGCGGTGCGGGCGCCGGGCAGCTTGACGGAGTCGAACCAGTCGCCGCCGACGCGTCCCAGCAGGGTGCCGGGGAGGTAGCGGGTGGCGATGTCGCAGCCCGCCATGCGTGGCGGGATGTGCGGCAGCATGCTGTCCTGGAGGGTCTCGGCGACGCTCTCCTGGTAGGTGTACATGCGCGCGTTGTCGAGCACGAGCCCCGCGCGGGCGGCGAGTTCGGCGCCCGTGACCCTGTCCATGTCGTTGAAGACGGGCCGCTCGGGGTGGCGCAGCAGGATCATGAAGCCGAGCACCACGTTCCGGGCCTTGAGCGGTACGACCAGCATGGAGCGGTGGGTGATCAGGGGCCGGATGTCGCGCTTCTCGAACTGGGAGGCGATGGCGTGGCCCATCTCCTCGGTGATCCGCGGCACCAGGACGGGATCTCCGGTGGTCATGCACTGGAAGAACGGCGTGTGGGCCGGGAAGGGCATGGCCTCGCCGACCGGTACGACGTCGTCCCAGCGGCCGGGTTCGTCGGTGTGCTCGAGGGCGACCCGGTGCCACATGGTGGTGGTGTCCGGTACGCCGTCGGGGAACCCCTCGCCGGCGACGACCTGTTCGCGCAGATAGGTGCCGGCGACGTCCGTGAAGCGCGGCACGACGGCCCGGCTGACCTCGATGATGGTGGTCGCCAGGTCGAGGGAGGTGCCGATGCGGCCGCTGACCTCGTTGAGGAACTCCAGGTGTTCGCGGACTGCCGCGTACTCCAGGTCCTCGCCCTCGTCGGTGAGTTCCTGCGGCACCGGCAGCCCTTCGGCCGCGGCGCGGGCGGCGCGCTCGCGGCGGGCCCTGCGCTCGGCGCGGCGGGGCACACCCCAGTCGGGGGTGACGGGCACCCGGTCGTTCTGGCTGAACTCCAGGACGGGATAGCCCAGTTCGAGGACCTGCGCGACGATGCGGGCGCTCTCGTCGACGCTCATGCTGGGCAGGATCTCGGGCAGCCGTTGGGCCAGTTCCTCGGCGCCGGGGAAGTCGGTGTGCAGGGCGAAGCCGGGCGCGATCCGCTCGAACGCCAAGTCGCCCTCGACGCCGTCCGGTTCGTCCTGGCGGAGTCCGCCCGTGTCGGCGGCGAGCACGAGGAGCCGCTCCTGGCCGGGGCCCACCAGGGGGTACGCCCACCACAGCACGTCGACACGGTCCCTCCCCCGCCCTTCGGACGAGGGGACCCCCGTCTCGCTCCGCTCGGGGACGGTGAGGCGGGCGCGGCCCGCGGCGGGGTAGGAGAGCCTTCCGTCGAGGGAGGATTCGAGGTCGGGGCCGAGTCCGTCGTAGGCGGCGTACGTCCCGTAAGGCGGGGCGTCCTCCTCGTCGGGCAGCGCGCCGGAGACGGGCAGCAGGTCGACGGCCGCGCGGCCGATCGCCTCGTCCTTGGGCACGCCGAACAGGCGGCGTGCGCCGGTGCTCCAGTGGGACACGAGGCCGCCCCGGTCGACGACGACCACGGCCAGGGGGACACGGCCGGGGGCGGTCTGCCCGCTCACCGCGCCGTTCCCGGCTCCGCGGCTGGGAGGTGTGTCCCTCTCGGTGCCACGGTCAGCGCCACTTTCCATGGCCCAGGCCCTCTCTCCCCACGGCTCCGCAAGATCTGTGCCGCCTACTCCACCGTACGGCTCCGTCCGATGGCGATGTGCGGCAATGCGCGAATTGATGCCGCGCGTCGGCCCCCGCGCGCGGGGGCGTGCGCCGGGGGCAGGTTCAGTCCTCGTGTCCCAACCGCAGGTCCCGCTCGGTGAGCCCGCCACCGGCCAGTTGGAGCACGGTGGCGACCGGCGGGTAACCCGTCGCGATGACGGTGTACTCGCCGCAGGACAGGTCGACGAACCGGAACGTTCCGTCGGGCCCGGTGGTGAGCGTGTCGACGACGTTGCCCGCCGCGTCGAGCAGCGTCACGCGCGCGTCCTCGACGGCCCGTCCGCCACCCGCGCGTACGGTGCCGCGCAGGACGGCGCCGCCCGCGAGTTGGACGTCCTGGCGGGTCTCGCGGGCGGCCCGGACGCTGACGGGGAGCGCCGCCGGGCGGTACGCGGACGCGCCGGCGGACAGGGTGTACTCGCCGGCGACCAGCTCGGTGATGGCGTAACCGCCCTCGCGTCCGCTGCGGGTGGTGGCGACGACCTCGCCGTGCACGTCGGTGAGGGTGACGGTGGCGTCCCGCACGGGTGTGCCGTCCGCGGTGCGTACCTGCCCGGTGAGGCACCCGGCGCCGCCGAGGACGATGTCCAGCTCCACGGGGCGTTCGCCGACGGTGACGGGGACGGCCTGGGGCTGGTGTCCGCCGGCGGCGGCGATGAGCACGTACGCGCCCGAGCCGGGGGTGGACAGCGCGTACCGCCCGTCCTCGCCGCTCGCGCCCCGCCCGATCTGCTGCCCTGCCACGTCGATGAGCGTGAGCGCCGCGCGCGCCACGACGGTCCCGTCGGCGTGCTGGACCGTGCCGCGGACGGGGACTCCGGCGACGTGCTGCGAACGTGCCTGTGGGATCGGGGCCTTGACGGGTGCGGGCTCCCTTTCGTCGGCGTTGTGGGACACCAGCGGTTTCTCCTTGAGGAAGAAGGCGATGAGCAGGCCGAGGGCGAGCACCGGCACGAGGTACAGGAAGATCCGGGGCATGGCGTCGGCGTACGCCCGGATGCAGTCGTCCCGGAGCGCCGGGGGCAGCGCGTGGACGAGCTGCGGGGTGAGGGACTGCGGGTCGGGAACCTGTGCGCCCGCGCGCGTGGGGAGGCGTTCTTCGAGGGCGTCGGCGAGCCGGTGGGCGAACAGAGTGCCGAAGATCGCGGCGCCGACACTGCCACCGATCTGCCGGAAGTAGTTGTTGGCGCTGGTGGCGGTGCCGAGGTCGGCGGGGCGCACGGAGTTCTGCACGGCGAGGATCAGGACCGGCATCACCATGCCGATACCGGCGCCGAGGACGGCCATCCAGAGGCTGTACTGCAGCCGGGGCGTGTCCACTTGAAGGCGGGACAGCAGCCACATGCCGAGCGCGGAGACCGCGCTGCCGAGGACGGGATAGATCTTGTAGCGCCCGGTGTGGCTGATGAGCTGTCCCGCGACGATCGAGGCGCCGACGATCCCGCCCATCATGGGCAGCATCAGCAGCCCCGACTCGGTGGCGGAGGCCCCGTCGACCATCTGCAGGAAGGTCGGCAGATAGCTGGCGGCGCCGAACAGCGCGACGCCGATCACCAGGCCCACCAGACCGGTGACGTTGAAGACGGAGTCCCTGAACAGCCGCAGCGGGATGAGGGGTTCGGCGGCGAAGCGCTCGGTGAGGAGGAACAGCACGGTGGAGGCGGCCGCTCCCGCGCCGAGGCCGATGATGACGCGCGAGTCCCACGCGTACTCGGTGCCGCCCCAACTGGTCAGCAGCACCAGGCAGGTGGAGGCAGCGGCCAGCAGCAGCGCGCCCGGGACGTCGAACCGGGGCTTGGCCCGCGGCTTCGGGAGCTTCAGTACAACGGTGACGACGGCCAGGGTGACGAGGCCGAAGGGGACGTTGAAGTAGAAGCACCACCGCCAGGAGAGGTGGTCCGTGAAGTAACCGCCGAGCAGGGGGCCCGCGACGGAGGCGAGGCCGAAGGCGGCGCCGATGAGCCCCATGAAGCGACCGCGCTGCCGTGGCGGCACGATGTCCGCGATGATCGCCTGTACGCCGATCATGAGCCCGCCCGCGCCGACGCCCTGGACGGCGCGGAAGGCGATCAGCTGGTCCATGGACTGCGCCCGGCCGGCGAGTCCGGCACCGATCACGAAGACGACGATGGCGAACTGGAAGACGCCCTTGCGGCCGAGGAGATCGCCGAGCTTGCCGTAGATCGGCAGTCCCACGGTGGCCGTGAGCAGATAGGCGGTGATCGCCCAGGACATCCGGTCCAGGCCGTGCAGCTCGCCGACGATCTTCGGGAGCGCGGTGGCGACGATCATCTGCTCCAGGGCGGCGAGCAGCAGCGCCAGCATCAGCCCGAGGAAGACCAACCGCACCCGGCGCTGGCCCAGTTCGGCCGCCGCGGCCGGTGCGGGGGCGGCGGCCTGCGGGAGCGCCGCTTCCTCGTGCACCAAAGTGGACCCGCCCACGTACCGCTCCCCTCGTCGCGCTGCCGCGCCGATTTCCGGCTGAAAACCGGCCCAAATCGACAACTACGAGCAAGCGCGACGAGTTACGGCGTTCCGGCGTGTCGAACGGAGATCCACTCGAACCGGTGAGGGGTCAACAGCCCCTGCTCACCGCGGACTTACTTCTCGACCTCGGTGGCCAGCCTGACGAGCACCGCGTCGTAGATCCGGGCGAGGCCCTTGGGTGCGAAGGTCTTCTCGAAGAAGCCGCCGATGCCGCCCGCGCCGTTCCAGACGGTGGTGACGACGACGCGGGACCTGCCCTCGCCGGCCGGGGTGACCGTCCAGGTGGTCACCATGGAGGAGTTGCGGTCCTTCTCGACGAGCTGTCCGTCGGTGGGCTCGCTGACCTCCAGGAGGCAGTCGCGGACGCGCTTGTTGGTGGCCTGGAGCTTCCAGTGGACGAGGGTGCCCTCGCCGTCGCCGCCCTCGCGCACCTCGTACTCGCTGAAGTGCTCGGGCAGCACCTTCGCGCGCGTGCCGCTGTAGTCGGCGAGGGCGTCGAACACCTTCTCCGCGTCCGCCGCGACGACTCGCTCCGTAGTGGCCTCGACCTGCGCCATCGATTTCCTCCAGGACTTGCTTTCTCGGGGTGGGGGCAAGCCAACCACCCCCGCCCACGGCCGCCCAAATCGGGGTGCCCCCGGGGGCGCCCCCGGGGCTCGAAGCGATCAGAAACCGCCCTTGCACGGAAATTCGAACACGTGTTTCACTCTGGGAGCAGCGCTACCGAGGAGGCGTCATGCGCTGGGAGAACCTCACAGCCGAGTCCGGCGGCCACAGCCGGACGGCCGACGCCGCGCTGTTCGGCGCGGACGCCGTGGTCAGCAGGCAGTTCGACACACCCGAGTTCAGAGGGATCACCTTCCACGAGGTGCGGGCCCGGTCGATCATCAACCGGGTGCCGGGCGCCTCGCGGATGCCCTTCGAGTGGACGCTCAACCCGTACCGCGGGTGCTCGCACGCGTGCGTGTACTGCTTCGCCCGCAAGACGCACACCTATCTGGACCTCGACTCGGGTCTCGACTTCGACTCGCAGATCGTGGTCAAGGTGAACGCCGCGGAGCTGCTGCGCCGCCAGCTCGGCTCACGCCGCTGGCAGGGCGAGCACATAGCGATGGGCACCAACGTCGACTGCTACCAGCGTGCCGAGGGCCGCTACCGCCTGATGCCGGGCATCCTGTCCGCCCTGCGCGACCACGCGAACCCCTTCTCGATCCTGACCAAGGGCACGCTGATCCTGCGCGACCTGGACCTGCTGGTGCAGGCGTCCGAGGTGACGGACGTCGGCATCTCGGTCTCGGTCGGCTTCACCGACCCCGAGCTGTGGCGCACCGTGGAGCCGGGTACGCCGGCGCCGGAGCGCCGCCTGGACGTCGTGCACACCCTCGCCGAGCACGGCATCGGATGCGGGGTCCTGATGGCCCCGGTGCTCCCGTTCCTGAGCGACCACCCGAACCAGCTGCGGGCCACCGTGCGCGCCATCGCGGCCGCCGGCGCCACCTCCGTCACGCCTCTGGTGCTGCATCTGCGCCCGGGCGCGCGCGAGTGGTTCATGGCCTGGCTGACCCACCATCACCCGCACCTGGTGCGACGTTACGAGCGCCTGTACGCGGACGGCGCCTATGCCCCGAAGTGGTACCAGCGCCGGATCACCCGTCAGGTCCACGAGCTGGCACAGGAGTACGGGATCGGCCCCACGCGCGCGGGGATGCCACGGCGGATCCCGCCGGCGGAGCCGGTCGAAGCGGCCGTGTCCGAACCAACCCAACTCACGCTGATTTGAGAGCGTTCGAGCGCATCCCTCGATCCGATTGGGTCAAGTATCGCCAGAACGAGTTCTTCCGGACGTGCTTTCCGGGACGATGCGGTTCGGACCGTGAGACTCGCGGTCCGAAGCCCCTCCGTCCTGGGAGGACTCCATGAGAAAACGCGCAGCCGTGCTGTGCGGCGCCGCCGTCGTCGTGGCCGGGACCGTCACGGCCGTCCCCGCTGACGCGAGCGCCCCGAACAGCGCGGAAACCGCTCACGCGGCGAAACTCACCTGGAAGAAATGCGGCACGACCGACTACCCGACGCTCCAGTGCGCGTCCCTCAAGGTGCCGCTCGACCACCGGCATCCGCACGGGAAGCAGATCACGCTCGCCCTGTCGCGCGTGCCGCACACCGCGAAGAAGAGCCAGGGCCCGCTGCTGGTCAACCCCGGCGGCCCCGGCGGCAGTGGTCTCACGCTCGCGGGGTTCGTCGCGTCCTCGCTGCCCAAGGCGGTCGCGGCACAGTACGACGTCATCGGCTTCGACCCGCGCGGGGTGGGCAAGAGCAAGCCCGCCCTCGACTGCAAGCCGGGCTACTTCAACCCGGTGCGCCCGGACTCCGTGCCCAGCACGCCGGCCCTGGAGCGGGCCAACCTCCAGCGCGCCAAGTCCTTCGCCGACGCCTGCGGCAAGAAGTACGCGGGCGTGCTGCCGTACATCAACACGATCCAGGCCGTGCAGGACATGGACTCGATCCGTGCGGCCACGGGCTGGAAGAAGACCAGCTACTTCGGCTACTCGTACGGCACCTACCTGGGCGCGGTCTACGCCAAGCTCTTCCCGCAGCGGGTCAGGCGTCTGGTCCTGGACTCGATCGTGGACCCGACGGGGGTCTGGTACGACGACAACATCGGGCAGGACTACGCCTTCAACGACCGGCACCTGGCGCTGATGTCCTGGATCGCCAAGTACAACTCGACGTACAAGCTCGGCACCGATCCGGAGAAGATCGAGGCCAAGTGGTACGCCATGCGCAAGGCCCTCGCCAAGAAGCCGGCGGGCGGCAAGGTGGGCGCCTCCGAGCTGGAGGACACCTTCATCCCGGGCGGCTACTACAACGGCTACTGGCCCTACCTGGCCGAGGCGTTCGCGGCCTATGTGAACGACAAGAACGCCGATCCGCTGGTCGAGGCGTACGAGAACTTCGCCGCGGTCGACGCGTCGGGGGACAACGGCTACAGCATCTACACCTCGGTGCAGTGCCGTGACGCCTCCTGGCCGCGGGACTGGAACCAGTGGCGCAAGGACAACTGGGCGGTGTACGACAAGGCGCCGTTCATGGCCTGGAACAACGCCTGGTACAACGCGCCGTGCGCGTTCTGGCCGACCCGCTCGATGCAGCCGGTCAACATCGCCAACGGCAAGCTGCCGCCGGTGCTGCTGTTCCAGGCGACCAACGACGCGGCCACCCCCTACGTGGGCGGTCTCACGGTCCACCGTCTGCTGGCCGGTTCGAGCTTCGTGGTCGAGCAGGGCGGCGGGAACCACGGCATCACGCTGGGCGGGAACGCCTGCCTGGACAAGTACCTCGCGAACTACCTGTACGACGGTACGGTGCCGCGCAGCGGCGGCGAGATCGACGCGGTCTGCCAGAAGCTGCCCGACCCGAAGCCGCTGAGCTCGAAGGCGGCGGCGACGACGACGTCGGGGTCGTCGCGGGGCGCGACCCTGCACGGCATGCTCGGCTTCCGCGGCTGAGCGGTTGACCGACCGTCGGGGGCGGGCGTTGTCAGACCCATGGTCCACCATGGACGCATGAGTGAGCTGACCAGGATTCCCGCCCCCGACGGTGTCTTCCCCGCCGCCCAGTGCAGCCACGTCGTCATGGGCACCGGCCGCTTCGTGGCGATCGCCGGCCAGCTCGCCCTGGACGAGGACGGCGAACTCGTCGGCGAGGGCGACCCGGAGGCACAGGCCCGCCAGGTCTTCGAGAACCTCGGCCGCTGCCTGGCGTCGGCCGGCGCGGCCTTCGACGACATCGTCAAACTCACCTACTTCGTCACGGACATGGCCCACCTGCCCGCGATCCGCACGGCCCGCGCCGCCCACATACCCGACGACCGCCTCCCGGCCGCCTCGGCCGTACAGGTCGCCTCGCTGGTCCGGCCCGAGTTCCTGATGGAGATCGAGGCGTTCGCGGTCGTGGGCGAATAATCAGCGGCGGGCCCGATCCGCTCCTGCCTAGGGTGCGGCCATGGACGACCGCATCCTTGTTCGCGACATGACCCTCGCCGACTGCGAGCGCGTGGCCGAGATCCGCGTCGCCGGCTGGCAGACCGCGTACCAAGGGATCATCCCGCAGCCCCACCTCGACGCGATGAGCGTGCCGGAGGACACCGAGCGCCGCCGCATGCGCTTCCTGGAGGGCAACCCGGGTGTGGAGAACCTGGTCGCCGAGCAGGACGGTGAGATCGTCGGCTGGATCTGCCACGGCCCGTACCGGGACGGCGAACTGCGCACCGAGGACGCCGAGTTGTACGCGATCTACATCGACCCGGCCCACTTCGGCGCGGGCGTGGGGCGGACCCTGATCGAGGAGTCCATACGGCGCTGCTCGTCCGCCGGACACCCCCGCATGTACCTCTGGGTGCTCAAGAAGAACGCCCGCGCCCGCCGCTTCTACGAGGCGTCCGGCTTCCGCCCCGACGGCACCGAGGAATCCTTCGAGGTGGACGGCGTGGAGGTCCCGGAGATGCGGTACGCCAGGGACCTCGCCGACTGACCCACCGTCACCTCTGCTTCGGAATCCGCCCCAGCGCCCGTACCGCCGCCTCCGCGAGGGCCGGATGTGCCAGGGCCTCGTTCAGTACGGACCTCGCGCGGGCGTCCTCCAGCGTGCCGAGGCCCTCCACGCAGGCGAGGGCGACGCGACGGTACGGGTCGTGCGGGCGCAGCCGTCGCTCCAGGGTGGTGATCAGGGCCGGCACGGACTCGGGGGCGCGCAGCTCGGTCAGGAGGCGGACCGGGTGCAGGGCGTAGGCGACGCGGAGTTCGTTGGTGGCGAGGGCGGCCGCCGCGCGGGCCGTGCGCGGGTCGCCGAGCCGGGCGAGGGCGTACGCGGCGGAGGCACAGCGCTGCGGGTCGCGGTGGTTGAGGAAGAGGACGAGGGACTCGAAGGCGCGCCGGTCGCCCGCCAGCCCCAGCCGGAACGCCGCCAGCTCCCGGGCCCACAGCGGCTGTCCGGGCTCGGTGAGCACCGCGGCCAGCTCGTCGAGGTCCTCGACCGCCAGCAGGCGGTCACACGCGGCGGACCCGCCCGACTCCTCTCGTAAACGCTCCGTGAGCGATCGCAACTCTTCGTCCATGGATCCGAGACTAGAGGGACCGACGATCTCTCGGGACGTACATCACAAACACGGGGACTAGCGCGCTCGTTACCCGCCGGTTAAGCTCAGAAGAGCGAGTTACCCACTCGCATACCCGCTTACGACGGCCTGGTGACGCAGCCGTCGTGAGAAGAAGCAGTCGGTTCGGTACATCAGGTACCGCAGCACGACCCGGCCTCGGGACAGGGCCGGTCGGATTCCCGCCGTTCGCCGCAGGCGTGTGCACGCCCACAGCGACGGCACCGGGCGTGTGCGCTTGCAGCCCGGCAACACCCGCACTTCTTCACGCACCCGGTGTGCCATGGCTCCTCCTCCGGTCGAGCCTCCTTCGGCGCACCCGGGCGCACTCCCAGTCGTCACCCTCATTCCTGGAGTCCCGCGATGGCCACTCCCCTGTCCGACACCCCTCTGTCCCAGCTCAAGACCATTGCCGTCGTCGGCCTCGGCACCATGGGCACCGGTATCACCGAGGTCCTCGCCAAGGCCGGTCGCGAGGTCGTCGGCATCGACATCAGCGAGGCCGCGGCCGCCCAGTCGGTCGCCGCCCTGGAGGCCGCCACCGTCCGCGCCGTGAAGAAGGGCCGGCTGACCGAGCAGGAGCGCTCCGACGTCCTCGCCCGCGTCCGCACCTCCACCGACCTGGGCGCGGCGGCCGACGCCGACCTGGTCATCGAGGTGGCTCCGGAGTCGTACGAGATCAAGCACCAGATCTTCCGCGAGCTCGACGGGATCGTGCGCCCGGAGACCATCCTGGCGACCGGCACCAATGCCCTGTCCGTGACCCGTCTGGCCGCCGACTCGGCCCGTCCGGAGCGCGTGCTCGGCCTGCACTTCTTCAACCCGGCGCCGGCGATGAGGCTGGTCGAGGTCGTCTCCTCGGTGCTCACCGCGCCGACCGCCGTCGCCGCGGTCACCAACCTCGCGCTGGACCTCGGCAAGGAGCCCGTCGCGGTCGGCGACCGGCCCGGATTCGTCGCCGACGGGCTGCTGTTCGGCTACCTCAACCAGGCCGCCGCGATGTACGAGGCCAAGTACGCCTCCCGCGAGGACATCGACGCGGCGATGCGGCTCGGCTGCGGCCTCCCGATGGGTCCGCTGGCGCTGCTCGACCTGATCGGCGTCGACACCGCCCGCACGGTCCTGGACGCCATGTACGCCGAGTCCCACGACCGGCTGCACGCCCCCGCCCCGATCCTCAAGCAGCTCAGCGAGGCGGGCCTGACGGGCCGTAAGTCGGGACGCGGCTTCTACACCTACGAGGCCCCCGGCAGCGCCACCGTCGTGCGGGACGCGCTGACGCCGCTGGAGGGCGCCGCCCTCACCCCGGGCCGCGAGATCCGCTCCGTCGGTGTCGCCGGCTCCGGCACGATGGCCTCCGGAATCGCCGAGGTCTTCGCCAAGGCCGGCTACGAGGTGGTCCTGGCCGCCCGCAGCGAGGAGAAGGCGCAGACCGCCAAGGCCCGTATCGGCAAGTCGCTTTCGCGCTCTGTCGACAAGGGCCGGATGACCGCCGAGGCCGCCGCGCAGACCCTGGAGCGGATCACCCCGGCGGGCTCCTACGACGCCTTCGCGGACGTCGATCTGGCCGTCGAGGCGGTCGCCGAGGATCTGGCGATCAAGCAGCAGCTTTTCGCGACGCTGGACAAGGTCTGCAAGCCGGGCGCGGTGCTGGCCACCACGACGTCCTCGCTGCCGGTCGTCGCCTGCGCCCGTGCCACCTCGCGTCCGCAGGACGTGATCGGGATGCACTTCTTCAACCCGGCGCCGGCGATGAAGCTGGTCGAGGTCGTCCGTACGGTGTTGACGGCCGAGGACGTCCACTCGACGGTCCGCGAGGTCTGCGTCCGGATCAAGAAGCACGCCGTCGACTGTGGCGACCGAGCGGGCTTCATCGTGAACGCGTTGCTTTTCCCCTACCTCAACAACGCGATCAAGATGGTGCAGGAGCACTATGCGTCTCTCGACGACATCGACGCGGCGATGAGGCTGGGCGGCGGCTACCCGATGGGCCCCTTCGAGCTGCTGGACGTCGTCGGGCTCGATGTCTCCCTTGCGATCGAGAAGGTCCTGCACCGCGAGTTCCGCGACCCGGGCCTGGCTCCGGCACCGCTCCTGGAGCACCTGGTGGCCGCGGGCTGCCTCGGCCGGAAGACGGGCCGTGGCTTCCGCGAATATGCCCGCCGCTGACGGCGCCGGCGACTGGTTCAGAGGCGGGACGGACTGGGGCGGGCTGCTCGACCCGAGCAGCCACCCCGTCCCCGCCGGGCCCGGCACACCCCCGCCCACCTCGGGCGGGGGAAACCCCGTACCTGCGCAGCGAGCTGCACACATGCAGTACGTTCGGGTCATGCCCCAGCCCGCCAAGTCCTCACGTACACCAGCTACGCCCGACGCGCCGGAAAGTGCCGCAGGCAGTCGCGCCGCCGCCCAGCGGCTCAAGATGCGCCGAGAACTGGCGGCCGCGGCGATGGAGCTGTTCGCGACCAAGGGGTACGAGGCGACCACCGTCGACGAGATCGCGGCCGCGGCCGGGGTCGCGCGCCGCACCTTCTTCCGTCACTTCCGCTCCAAGGAAGAGGCGATCTTCCCCGACCACGACGACACGTTGATCCGCGCGGAGGCCGTGCTCAACGCGGCTCCCTCGCACGAGCATCCACTCGACACGGTGTGCCGCGGTATCAAGGAAGTCATGCGGATGTACGCGGCCCGCCCGGAGATCTCGGTCGCCCGCTACAAGCTCACGCGCGAGGTGCCCACCCTGCGCGAGGCGGAGATCGCGTCGGTGGCCCGCTACGAGCGCCTCTTCACCCGTTACCTCCTCGGCCACTTCGACGAGCACGCCCACGACGACGACGCCAACGACGACCCGCTGCTCGCGGAGGTCGCCGCGTCCGCGGTCGTCACCGCCCACAACCACGTCCTCAGACGCTGGCTGCGGGCGGGCGGCCAGGGCGATGTGGAGGCGCAGCTGGACCACGCGTTCGCGATCGTCCGCAAGACGTTCGGGACGGGCATCGGAG
This sequence comes from Streptomyces sp. NPDC001617, assembly GCF_053596855.1. Classification (NCBI taxonomy): domain Bacteria; kingdom Bacillati; phylum Actinomycetota; class Actinomycetes; order Kitasatosporales; family Streptomycetaceae; genus Streptomyces; species Streptomyces sp. NPDC001617. The sequence continues at coordinate 110,485 of NZ_JBSFHA010000016.1, read as the reverse complement.
CGGGCCGCACGACGGCCCCGACGCCGTCGGCCGGCGCGACGGTCTCCACCCAGGGCGAGGTGCTCGTCGCCGTCGCCCGCACGGACGCCCCGCTGGACGAGGTCATGCGCACCATCGAGCAGGCACTCAAGGAGCGCTGAGGAGCTTCGCAGCACTGTGATGACGGCCACCCTTCGGGGTGGCCGTTTTGCCATGTCAGAGCCCCTTTTCGAGCGGATTTCAGCGGCCGTTCGATCGATCATCGCTCATTTGTTACGTAAAGATTTCACCTGAGAGCAATCTCTGGCACTCAGTGCCTTGCGAGGTGACACGCGGTGTCATACGTTGAAGGAGTCCGGGCGGCCGGCGTGCAGAGACCATACGCACGTCGGCTGTCCCCTCAAGCCAATGGCTTGCGCGCCCGGACGCCTGCGTCACAGGCAACCTCCCGCGCCACAAAGCGCTGCCGAACAGCACCACCGCCGAACCGACGGCACTTCCCCAAACCCTCAGCAGCACACCGACGTAACCCTCAGCACCCCTCCCTCAGGGTGCGCATCGCCGGAGGCAACACCGTGACCGTGAAGGACATCCTGGACGCGATCCAGTCGACCGACTCGACGCCGGCCGACTTCGCCGCACTGCCGCTCCCCGAGTCGTATCGCGCGATCACCGTGCACAAGGACGAGACGGAGATGTTCGCGGGCCTGGAGACCCGCGACAAGGACCCGCGCAAGTCGATCCACCTGGACGAGGTTCCGCTGCCGGAGCTCGGCCCGGGCGAGGCCCTGGTGGCCGTGATGGCCTCCTCGGTCAACTACAACTCCGTGTGGACCTCGATCTTCGAGCCCCTGTCGACCTTCGGGTTCCTGGAGCGCTACGGCCGCACCAACGAGCTGGCCAAGCGCCACGACCTGCCGTACCACATCATCGGCTCCGACCTCGCGGGCGTCGTCCTGCGCACCGGCCCGGGCGTCAACGCCTGGAAGCCGGGCGACGAGGTCGTCGCGCACTGCCTCTCCGTCGAACTGGAGTCCTCGGACGGCCACAACGACACGATGCTCGACCCCGAGCAGCGCATCTGGGGCTTCGAGACCAACTTCGGCGGTCTCGCCGAGGTCGCGCTCGTCAAGTCCAACCAGCTGATGCCGAAGCCGGACCATCTGAGCTGGGAGGAGGCCGCCGCTCCGGGCCTGGTCAACTCGACCGCGTACCGCCAGCTGGTCTCCCGCAACGGCGCCGGCATGAAGCAGGGCGACAACATCCTGATCTGGGGCGCGAGTGGCGGACTCGGCTCGTACGCCACGCAGTTCGCACTGGCCGGTGGCGCCAACCCCATCTGTGTGGTGAGCAGCCCCCAGAAGGCGGACATCTGCCGGGCGATGGGCGCCGAGGCGATCATCGACCGCAACGCCGAGGGCTACAAGTTCTGGAAGGACGAGCACCACCAGGACCCGAAGGAGTGGAAGCGCTTCGGCAAGCGCATCCGTGAGCTCACCGGCGGCGAGGACGTCGACATCGTCTTCGAGCACCCCGGCCGCGAGACCTTCGGTGCCTCCGTCTACGTCACGCGCAAGGGCGGCACCATCGTCACCTGCGCCTCGACCTCGGGCTACAACCACGAGTACGACAACCGCTACCTGTGGATGTCCCTGAAGCGGATTATCGGCTCGCACTTCGCCAACTACCGCGAGGCCTGGGAGGCCAACCGGCTGATCGCGAAGGGCAAGATCCACCCGACCCTGTCGAAGGTCTACTCCCTGGAGGAGACCGGTCAGGCCGCCTACGACGTGCACCGCAACCTCCACCAGGGCAAGGTCGGCGTGCTGTGCCTCGCCCCCGAGGAGGGCCTCGGCGTGCGCGACGAGGAGATGCGCGCCCAGCACATCGACGCCATCAACCGCTTCCGCAACATCTGAGACACCCGGGGTCATAGATGACTGAGCGTCAGCCCGCCGAAGGCACGCGGGAGAAGGACCGGCCGTGGCTCATGCGCACGTACGCCGGCCACTCCACCGCCGAGGCGTCCAACGAGCTGTACCGGCGCAACCTCGCCAAGGGCCAGACCGGTCTGTCGGTCGCGTTCGACCTGCCGACCCAGACCGGCTACGACTCCGACCACATCCTCGCCCGCGGCGAGGTCGGCCGGGTCGGTGTGCCGGTGGCGCACCTCGGTGACATGCGCCGGCTGTTCCAGGACATCCCCCTGGAGCAGATGAACACCTCGATGACGATCAACGCCACCGCCATGTGGCTGCTGGCGCTCTACCAGGTCGTCGCCGAGGAGCAGGGTGCGGACATCACCAGGCTCCAGGGCACGACCCAGAACGACATCGTCAAGGAATACCTGTCGCGGGGAACCCATGTCTTCCCGCCGGGGCCCTCACTCCGGCTGACGACGGACATGATCGCGTACACGGTCTCCCACATACCGAAGTGGAACCCGATCAACATCTGCAGCTACCACCTGCAGGAGGCGGGCGCCACGCCGGTCCAGGAGATCGCCTACGCGATGTCCACCGCGATCGCGGTTCTCGATGCCGTACGCGATTCAGGGCAGGTCCCCGCCGAGAAGTTCGGGGACGTCGTGGCCCGTATCTCCTTCTTCGTGAACGCGGGTGTCCGCTTCATCGAGGAGATGTGCAAGATGCGGGCGTTCGGGCGGATCTGGGACAAGGTCACGCGCGAGCGGTACGGCATCGAGAACCCCAAGCAGCGCCGTTTCCGGTACGGCGTCCAGGTCAACTCCCTGGGTCTGACCGAGGCGCAGCCGGAGAACAACGTCCAGCGGATCGTGCTCGAGATGCTGGCCGTGACCCTCTCCAAGGACGCACGCGCTCGTGCCGTCCAACTCCCGGCCTGGAACGAGGCGTTGGGCCTGCCCCGCCCCTGGGACCAGCAGTGGTCCCTGCGTATCCAGCAGGTACTCGCCCACGAGAGCGACCTGCTGGAGTACGAGGACATCTTCGAGGGCTCGCATGTCATCGAGGCGAAGGTGGCCACGCTGGTCGAGGAGTCCCTGGCGGAGATCGAGCGGATCCAGGAGATGGGCGGTGCGATGGCCGCCGTGGAGTCCGGCTACCTCAAGTCGCAGCTCGTCTCCTCGCACGCGGAGCGCAGGGCTCGCATCGAGTCCGGTCAAGAGAAGATCGTCGGCGTCAACATCTTCGAGACGACCGAGCCGAATCCGCTGACGGCCGATCTCGACACGGCGATCCAGACGGTCGATCCGGCCGTCGAGGCCCGCGTCATCGCCTCGCTCCAGCACTGGCGCGACACCCGTTACCAGCCGCCCTTCAACCACCCGCGCCCGTGCAAGGCGCTGGAGAAGCTGAAGGAGGCCGCCAAGGGCACCGACAACCTCATGGAGGCCACCCTGGAGTGCGCCCGCGCAGGTGTCACCACCGGCGAGTGGGCCGGGGCCCTGCGCGAGGTGTTCGGGGAGTTCCGGGCTCCGACGGGCGTCTCGTCGGCGCCGGTGGCGATCGCCGCGGCGGAGGGCTCGGCGCTGAGTGAGGTGCGCCGCAAGGTGGACGCCACCGCCCGTGACCTCGGCGTCGGCAAGCTGCGCTTCCTGGTCGGCAAGCCGGGCCTGGACGGGCACTCCAACGGCGCCGAGCAGATCGCCGTGCGGGCCCGTGACGCCGGCTTCGAGGTGGTCTACCAGGGCATCAGGCTGACGCCCGAGCAGATCGTGGACGCGGCCCTCGCCGAGGACGTGCACGCGGTCGGCCTGTCCATCCTCTCCGGCTCGCACGCCCAACTGGTGCCGGATGTCCTGGAACGGCTCCGTGTGGCCGGTGCCACAGATATACCCGTCATCGCCGGTGGGATCATCCCCCATGGCGACGCCGAACAGCTCAGGGCTGCGGGCGTGGCCGCGGTCTTCACCCCGAAGGACTTCGACATCACCGGGATCATCGGCCGCATCGTCGACGAGATCCGGAAAGCGAACAAGCTCGACCCCCTGGAGGTCCCCGCATGACCACGCCCGTCAACCGTCTGCGTCCGCGACGCTCCTGCCTCGCGGTCCCCGGAAGCAACCCCCGCTTCCTGGAGAAGGCGCAGGGCCTCCCGGCCGACCAGGTCTTCCTCGATCTGGAGGACGCGTGTGCCCCGCTCGCCAAGCCCGAGGCACGGCACACGATCGTCAAGTTCCTCAACGAGGGCGACTGGACCGGCAAGACGAGGGTCGTGCGCGTCAACGACTGGACGACCGAGTGGACGTACCGCGACGTCGTGACGGTCGTCGAGGGCGCCGGGCAGAACCTCGACTGCATCATGCTGCCGAAGGTGCAGACGGCCCAGCAGGTCGTCGCCCTGGACCTGCTGCTGACGCAGATCGAGAAGACGATGGGCTTCGAGGTCGGCAAGATCGGCATCGAGGCGCAGATCGAGAACGCCCAGGGCCTCAACAACGTCAACGAGATCGCGACGGCCTCCCAGCGCGTCGAGACGATCATCTTCGGCCCGGCCGACTTCATGGCGTCGATCAACATGAAGTCGCTCGTCGTGGGCGAGCAGCCGCCCGGCTACCCGGCGGACGCCTACCACTACATCCTGATGAAGATCCTGATGGCCGCCCGCGCCAACAACCTCCAGGCGATCGACGGCCCCTACCTGCAGATCCGCAACATCGACGGCTACCGCGAGGTCGCCCAGCGCGCCGCCGCCCTCGGTTTCGACGGCAAGTGGGTGCTGCACCCGGGCCAGGTCGAGGCGTCCAACGAGATCTTCTCGCCCTCCCAGGAGGACTACGACCACGCCGAGCTGATCCTGGACGCGTACGACTACTACACGTCCGAGGCGGGCGGCAAGAAGGGCTCCGCGATGCTCGGCGACGAGATGATCGACGAGGCCAGCCGCAAGATGGCGCTGGTCATCTCCGGCAAGGGCCGCGCCGCCGGCATGCAGCGCACGTCGAAGTTCGAGATCCCGGAGGCCTGAGCGCGATGCAGTTCGGACGCACCTACGAGGAGTTCGAGGTCGGGGCGACGTACAAGCACTGGCCGGGCAAGACGGTCACGGAGTACGACGACCACCTGTTCTGTCTCCTCACGATGAACCACCACCCGCTCCACATGGACACCAACTATGCGGAGAAGACGACGGACTTCGGCAAGAACGTCGTCGTCGGGAACTACATCTACTCCCTGCTGCTCGGCATGTCCGTCCCGGACATCTCCGGCAAGGCGATCGCCAACCTGGAGATCGAGTCGCTCAAGCACGTGGCGCCGACCTTCCACGGCGACACGATCTACGGCCAGACGACCGTGCTCGACAAGTGGCCGTCGAAGTCGAAGAACGACCGCGGAATCGTCTACGTCGAGACCAAGGGCTACAAGCAGGACGGCACCCTGGTCTGCGTGTTCCGCCGCAAGGTGATGGTGCCCACCGAGACGTACATCAAGGAGCGCGGCGGCGAGCAGCCCGGCCGCCCTGAGCTCGCCGCACCTGCGGAAAAGAACACGGAGAAGTAGCCATGGCGCGACTCGCCCAGACCGCCGGTCTGACCGACATCCAGCAGGAGATCCTCTCCACCGTCCGCGACTTCGTGGACAAGGAGATCATCCCGGTCGCGACCGAGCTGGAGCACCGCGACGAGTACCCGCAGCAGATCGTCGACGGCCTCAAGGAACTCGGCCTGTTCGGCCTGATGATCCCCGAGGAGTACGGGGGCCTGGGCGAGTCGCTCCTCACCTACGCCCTGTGCGTCGAGGAGATCGCCCGCGGCTGGATGTCGGTGTCCGGCATCATCAACACCCACTTCATCGTGGCGTACATGCTCAAGCAGCACGGCACGCAGGAGCAGAAGGACCACTTCCTGCCGCGCATGGCGGCCGGCGACATCCGCGGCGCGTTCTCGATGTCGGAGCCGGGGCTCGGCTCCGATGTGTCGGCCATCACCTCCAAGGCGGTCAAGGACGGCGACGAATACGTCCTCAACGGCCAGAAGATGTGGCTGACGAACGGCGGAACCTCGAATCTGGTCGCCGTACTCGTCCGAAGTGATGAAGGACACCCCGAGGGCACCGCGCCCCACAAGTCGATGACGACCTTCCTCGTGGAGAAGGAGCCCGGTTTCGGAGAGGTCCGCCCCGGCCTCACCATTCCCGGGAAGATCGACAAGATGGGCTACAAGGGTGTCGACACCACCGAGCTGATCATGGATGGCCTGCGGATTCCGGCCAACCGGGTGCTCGGCGGCGAGACCGGCCGAGGTTTTTACCAAATGATGGACGGCGTCGAGGTCGGCCGCGTCAACGTGGCGGCGCGTGGCTGTGGCGTCGCCCAGCGCGCCTTCGAACTCGGCGTCCGGTACGCCCAGCAGCGTCATACTTTCGGCAAGCCGATCGCCCAGCATCAGGCCATCCAGTTCAAGCTCGCCGAGATGGCTACCAAGGTCGAGGCCGCCCATGCGATGATGGTCAACGCCGCACGCAAAAAGGACTCCGGGGAACGAAACGACCTTGAGGCCGGCATGGCGAAGTACCTCGCCTCCGAGTACTGCAAGGAGGTCGTGGAGGACGCCTTCCGGATCCACGGTGGTTACGGCTTCTCCAAGGAGTACGAGATCGAGCGTCTCTACCGTGAGGCACCGATGCTCCTCATCGGTGAAGGTACCGCCGAGATCCAGAAAATGATCATCGGTCGCAGGTTGCTCGAAGAGTATCGGTTCCAGGGCTAGATGTCCGGATACGGGGTGTTTTCTTGGAGAAGAAGGTCACACCCCGTAGACACTCTTCGGCCGCCGACTCGGCTTCCTGGCTTGCCCAGTTGTGGCCGTCGACCGGTACGATCCCCGGAAAGCCGCCGTCCCCCGTTACAGCGCGGCATCATCCGCTACGAAGGTCATCCATGCCCCACAGCCAAACCTCTGCACCTCGCGACAGCCGGGCCGGCGTACGCCTCGCGCGCGGAGCATCGCCGTGGCTCCTCCCGACCGTCGCCACCGCAGCCCTCAGCCTGGCCCGCGCGCGCCGCTCCGGCGTCGCGAAGGCCGTGGCCGTGCCCGCCACCGCGCTCGCGGCGGGCATGCTGTGGTTCTTCCGCGACCCCGAGCGCGAGATCGCCCAGGGCCGGGTCATCTCACCCGCCGACGGTGTGGTGCAGAGCATCATGCCGTGGAAGGACGGCCGCACCCGCGTCGCGATCTTCATGAGCCCGCTCAACGTCCACGTCAACCGCGCGCCCCTCTCCGGCGAGGTGACGTCGGTCGAGCACATCCCCGGCGGGTTCGTTCCGGCGTTCAACAAGGAGAGCGAGAACAACGAGCGCGTAGTCTGGCATTTCGACACCGAACTCGGCGACATCGAAATGATCCAGATCGCCGGCGCGGTGGCCCGTCGCATCGTGCCCTACGTCCCGCAGGGCACGAAGGTCGAGCAGGGCGACCGCATCGGTCTGATCCGCTTCGGCTCGCGCGTCGACATCTACCTGCCCGAGGGCGTGGAGGTCGCGGTCGAGGTCGGTCAGAAAACCGTGGCTGGGGTGACTCGCATTGACCGTGATTGATCCTGATACCCAGGCGGGCTGGGTGCCCGAGGCAGACGAGGTCGACGAAGAGGAGGAGATGCCTCTTTCTCTCCGCCTCTCAATAGCGGACACCCTCACCCTCGGCAACGCGACGTGCGGCTTCATGGCGGTGTACTTCACCACCACCGGCATCCTGATCCCGCATCTCACCGGTGACCAGGAGACCGGCATGGCCCGCCACAGCGCGGCCACGGCGGTCATCCTGATGCTGTGCGCGGCGGTCTTCGACCTGTTCGACGGCCTGGTCGCGCGCAAGCTGCGCTCCTCCCCCATGGGCGCGGAGCTGGACAACCTCTCGGACCTGATCAGCTTCGGTCTGGCGCCGGCGTACTTCGTCCTCGTCTACGGCATGGTCGCGGACGACGCGCACCAGAGAGTGGCTGCGGTCGGGGCAATCGTGGTGCTCCTGGCCGTCGTACTCCGCCTCGCGCGCTTCTCGTGCGTGACGGTGCCGAACGGCATGTTCCAAGGCATGCCGTCCCCGTTCGGTGCGCTGACGGTGGTCTCGATCGTGCTCCTGGAGCTGCCCTTCGTGGCGACGCTCCTCGCCATCGTGGGCACGGCCTGGCTGATGGTGAGCCGGGTCGAGTACCCGAAGCCGCGGGGCCGCCTCGCGGTGGCCATGCTGTCCTGGATCGTCGTGTCCATGGGCCTCCTGGCCGCCTGGGCCTTCGACGCCCCCAGCGGTCAGCTCCTGCTCCAGACGGGCTGCGCGCTCCAGCTGGTCACGGGCGCGGTGATCCCCCTGTTCGCCACGGCCCGCCGGGTGAACAACTTCCGCGGCAACAGGCGCGAGGCGCGGGCGGCACAGCTGCCGTAGCGGATGTCCTACGACGGTGAAGGGCCCCGAACCTCATAGGTTCGGGGCCCTTCGGCGTTCCCATGGGGGCACCGTCAGGTGAGGAAGTCCCGCGCGATCTGCTCCGCCACCCGCTCCAGAATCGGCCCCGCGTCCGCGATGCACTTCACCACGTCCGGCTCGACCTGCGTGAGCGGATACGCCCGTCGGATGCCCGCCCGCCCCAGCGCCTCCGGCGGCAGCGCGAGCCGTCCGCACACCGCGATGACCTCCTTGTCGGCGGCCCGTGCCGCCGCTGCGACGCCCGCGGGGGCCTTGCCGTGCAGGGTCTGCTCGTCCAGGGAGCCCTCGCCCGTGATCACCAGCGAGGCCCACTGCAGCGCCGGCGCGAAGCCGAGCACGTCCAGCATGACCTCGATGCCGGGGCGGAACTCGGCGCCGAGCAGGAGGGCGCCGTAGCCGATGCCGCCCGCCGCGCCCGCGCCCGGGGAGGCCGCGTACTCCGCCGCCTTCGCCCCGACCGCCTCCTCCAGCGCCTTCGCGTAGTTCGCGAGGGCCGAGTCCAGGGCCTCCACGTCGTCCGGCGAGGCGCCCTTCTGCGGGCCGTACACGGCCGGGGCGCCCTTCGGGCCGGTCAGCGGGTTGTCGACGTCGCTGGCCAGGATCAGTTCGACGGAGGCGAACCGCGGGTCGAGATCGGACAGGTCCGCACGCGCCAGCTCGGCGAGCCCACCGCCACCCGGGGGAACCGGCTCGCCGTCGGCGTCCAGGAACCGCGCGCCCAGCGCGGACAGCATCCCGGCACCGCCGTCGGTCGTGGCGCTGCCGCCGACGCCGAAGACGACGGTGCGGGCGCCCGCGTCGAGGGCAGCGCGCAGCAGCTCTCCGGCGCCGTACGTGGAGGCGGTGAGCGGTGCGAAGACACCGGCCGGCAGGCGCTGCAGCCCGCTCGCCTCGGCCATCTCCACCACGGCCGTGTCGCCGCGCAGCGCGAAGGCCGCGGTCACCTCGTGTCCCAGGGGCCCGGCGACGCGTACCTCCCGCCGCTCGAAACCGGCCGCGACCGCCGCGTCGACGGTCCCGTCACCGCCGTCGGCCACCGGCAGCGCCTCGACCTCCAGGTCCGGTACGACCCGGCGCAGCCCGGCCGTCACCCGCTCGGCGACCTGCACGGCCGTCAGCGACCCCTTGAATTTGTCCGCGGCGATGAGCACGCGCTGTGTCACGTGTTTCCCCTTGCTCTCCGGGCCTCTCGCATGTCAAGGCCAGTCGCGCCGTTGCGACCTTAACCGGCGAACGTCCCCGCCGTCATGCCGAGCCCGGACGCTGAGCACGGCGTGGGAGCAACGTACGAGCGCCCTGGGAAGCGCCTGTGCGGACAGCCGAATCCCTCGCAGCCACCTCCGTAATTGGGTAAACCGGTCCTATGACCCCTGTGGGCACTGAGCCAGAGCTCGCCGACCGCGTCCTCGGAGGCTGGCTGGGCCGGATCGCGGGCAACATGCTCGGCAAGCCGGTCGAGCAGGGCGACCTGTGGACGCGGGACCGTATCGACCGCTATCTGCGGCAGGCCGCCGCCCTGCCCCTGACCGACTACCTCCCCGAGCCCGCCGACGAGAGCGACGGCTTCGAGCTGCGCCCCGAGTGGCGCCAGTGCGTGCGCGGCCGTATCCACGGCAGTTGCCGGGACGACGACGTCGACTACGCGATCCTCGGCCTGGACCTCCTGGAGACCCACGGCTTCGGCTTCAGCACCGAGCAGGTCGGCGACCTGTGGCTGCTGCGGCTGCCGTACCTCCAGACCTTCACGGCGGAACGGGCGGCGTACCGCAACCTCGCGAACGGCCTCAAGCCGCCGCTCACCGCCACGTACGACAACCCCTACCAGGAGTGGATCGGCGCCCTGATCCGCGCCGACATCTACGGCTGGACCTGCCCCGGCGTCCCGCGCCGCGCCGCCTCCCTGGCCCGCCGGGACGCGGTGCTCTCGCACACCGGGAACGGCGTGTACGGCGCCATGTGGGCGGCGGCGCTGATCGCGGCGGCGTTCACGGCGCCGACCGTCCGCCACGCGGTCGACGAGGCCCTGGCCGTCATCCCGGCGAGCAGCCGCCTGGCCCGGACGGTCCGCCGGGTCGTCTCGCTGCACGACACCCGGATGACCTGGGAGGACACGTTGACGACGGTGGCCGAGGAGACCACGGGCCTCGGCTGGATCCACACGATCCCGAACGCGGCGGTGCTGACGGCCGGGTTGCTGTACGGCGACGGCGACTTCACCCGCACCATCACGCTCACCGTCCGCGGCGGCCTGGACACCGACTCCAACGGAGCGACGGCCGGCTCGGTGGCCGGCGTACTCACCGGGGCGGACGCCATCCCACCGCAATGGAAGGACCCTCTCGAGAACACGGTCCGCAGTGCGGTCTTCGGCTTCGACAGGGCGCGGATCAGCGAGCTGGCGGAGCGGACGGTGCAGCTGGCGGGCGCGGACAGCTGACCGGGGATCCGCGGATCCTGGTTACCCTTCCTGGATGACCTCCACGCAGGACTTCGCCACGTACATCGCGGGCCTCCCCCGTGTCCTCTCCGGTGCCGCCGCCCTCTTCCGGGACGCCGAGGGCCGGGTGCTGCTCGTCGAGCCCAACTACCGTGAGGGCTGGGCTCTGCCGGGCGGCACGATCGAGTCGGACGACGGCGAGACCCCGCGCCAGGGCGCACACCGCGAGACGCTCGAGGAGATCGGCCTCGACCGCGAACTCGGCCGGCTGCTCGCGGTGGACTGGGTGTACAAGCCGAGCTGGCCGCCGCTGGTGGCGTACCTCTACGACGGCGGTGTCCTCACCGAGGACGACCTCAAGGCGATCCGCCTCCAGGAGGAGGAACTGCTGTCCTGGCGCCTGGTCCCGCGCGAGGACCTCGCGGACTGCCTTCCGGGCACCCTCGGCCTCCGCGTCCTGGCCGCCCTGGACGTCCTGGCGGAGGGCTCGGGGACGGCGGAACTGGAGAACGGTCGGCGGGTCGGCTGACACGGACATTCCTTCAGCTTCCTCGCCGTGCCCCGGCTCAGTCGGTGAGCGCACTTGCTGACGACGGACCACCGTCGGCCCGGGAGTGGCGAGGGACAACGGGATTCGGTCGGAGCGACGCACCTGGGACACGGCCGCGCCTGATACCCATTCGCCTCCGACGGCGCAGCCGTCCTACTCTCGGCCCATGAACAAGCCTCTCGTCGCCATCCTGAGTGGCGCAGGCATCTCGACCGATTCCGGGATCCCTGATTATCGCGGTCCGAACGGGCTGTGGCGGCGCGATCCCGAGGCCGAGAAGCTCGTGACGTACGAGTACTACATGGGCGATCCGGAGATCCGGCGGCGGTCGTGGCAGATGCGGCGCAAGAACCGGACGCTGAACGCCGAGCCGAACGGCGCGCACCTCGCCGTCGCCGAGCTGGAGAAGTCCGGCGTGCCGGTGCGGGTCATCACGCAGAACGTCGACGGGCTGCACCAGCTCGCCGGGATGCCCGCCCGCAAGGTGCTCGAACTCCACGGCACCGCACGGAGTTTCGTGTGTACCAGCTGTCATGCGCGGGGGCCCATGGAGGACGCACTCGCCCGCGTCGAGGCCGGCGAGGACGACCCGCTCTGCCTGGAGTGCGGCGGGATCCTCAAGTCGGCGACCGTGATGTTCGGTGAGCGGCTCGACCCGGTCGTCCTGGGCGAAGCCGTCGCCATCACCAAGGCCTGCCAGGTGTTCATAGCCGTCGGTACCAGCCTCCAGGTGCAGCCCGCGGCGGGACTTGCGGGTGTTGCCGCCGACCACGGGGCGCGCCTGGTGATCGTCAACGCCGAGCCGACACCGTACGACGACCGCGCACATGAGGTCGTACGCGAACCGATCGGCACCGCACTGCCTGGACTACTGCGCAGGATCGGCGCCAAGGGCAACGCCTAGGAAGGGTCCCGGACGCCGCTCAAGAGTCGTCATGCGGCGGGGTGGCTTGGGGGAATTGGGTCGGCCGGTCTGTGGGCCGATGGGCGGGGCGGCGACCCATGCGGTGTCCGGGTCGTGGTCGATCCGCGGAGGGCCGGCGACGATCATGGTGGCTCGGACCCACGGCTGTTCCCGTGCCCGATGGAGGACGCCCTGGCCCGCGTCGAGGCCGGCGACGACGACCCGGCGTGCCCGGAATGCGGCGGGATCCTCAAGTCGGCGACCGTGATGTTCGGCGAGCGCCTCGACCCTGTGGTACTCAGCGAGGCCCTCGCCCGTCGGCGTCGCCGCCGACCACGGGGCAGGCTGATCATCGTCAACGCCGAGCCGACGCCGTACGACGACCGGGCCGACGAAGTCATCCGCGAACCCATCGGCACCGCGCTGCCGCAGCTGCTGCGCCGACTGGGCATGGCGCACCCCTAAGGACGGATCCCGTCGCAGGAGATGGGCAGATGCCGCGGCCCGCGCAGCACGGCGTTCTGCCGGTACGGCGGCGGGTCCTCCAGCAGACGTGGGTTTTCCAGCCTCCGGGCCAGTTCCGACAGGGCGAACTGGGCCTCCAGCCGGGCGAGTGGTGCGCCGAAGCAGCTGTGGATGCCGCTGCCGAGGCCGAGGTGCTGGATGTCCCGGCGGTCCGGGTCGAAGCGGTCCGGGTCCTCGAAGCGCTGGGGATCGCGGTTGCCGGACGCCAGAACCAGCCAGAGGGAGGCGCCCTTGGGGATGGTGACGCCACGGACCTCGATGTCGGCGAGGGTGGTGCGCTGTGGCACCAGTTGCACCGGCGGCTCGTAGCGCAGCAGCTCCTCGACGATGGGCACGGCCAGCTGTGGATCCGTACGCAGTCGCTCGAGGACGTCGGGATGGCGCAGCAGGGTCAGCATGCCGTTGGTGATGAGGTTGACGGTGGTCTCGTGCCCCGCGATCAGCAGCAGCGCCGCGGTGCTGAGCAGCTCCATCGTGGTCATCGGGCCGTCCCCGCCCTGGGCCGTCGCCAGTTCGGAGAGCATGTCCTCGCCGGGATTCTTGCGGCGCTCCTCGATCAGGCCGGCCAGGTACATGCCCAACTGCATACGGGCGTCGTGCGAGACCTTGCCCCGCTCGGTGGGATCCGCGTCCGGGTCGGGGTCGAGGCTCGCCGCGATGGTGTCCGCCCAGCTGTGGAAGCGCGCCTCGTCCTCGCGCGGCACCCCGAGCAGCCGGCAGATCACGGTCACCGGGAAGGGGTAGGAGAACTGCTCCACCAGGTCGATCCGGCCCGGGTCGCCGATGCCGTCGATGAGGCCGGAGACGATGCCGTGAAGCTCTCCGCGCATCCCGTCGACCCGGTGGGGAGAGTGCGGCGGCCCGAAGGGCCGGTTCGTCATGCGGCGCAGACGGTCGTGTTCCGGCGGGTCCAGCTTCAGGAAGCCCGGCGGCAGGGCGCTCTCCTCCTGAGGCGGTTCGGCCAGCCGGTCGCCGGCGGTCGAGGCGAGATTGCGGGCGTCGGAGCTGATCCGGGGATCGTGCAGGAGGCTGCGGATCTCGTAGTAGGTGCTGACGACGTACGGCCCGTCGTCTTCGTGGTGCACCGGCGTCTTCCGCAGCTCTTCGTAGATCGGGTACGGGTTGGCGCGGTTGGCGTAGTCCAGGATCTGGTGCAGCGGGGATTGCGTCATGGCGAGTCCTCGTGGCCGTACGGGTCAGTGCGCGGGGGTGAAGGTCATCCGGCGGTCGGCCGGCGAGTATCCGCCGAGGGTCACGGTGGGGCCGTGGGTGGGGACCGACGGGTCGGGGAAGTCGGCGTCGATCGGCCGCTTTCCGTCCGAGCTCCGGTCGACCGTGGGGAACAGGGGCGGGAACGGCGCGGTGGTCTCGATCAGCTCCTGGTAGAACGGCAGCCATCGGCCGTGGTCGAAGGTGACCGCACCGATGACGCGCCCCTGGTACCCGTAGACGCCGACGAACCGGTGGTCCTTGAGCGACCCCTGCGAGATGAGGATCTCCGTCCCCAGCGACGGCACCCCGACCGACTTGATGTTCACTCCGAACTGCGAGGACCAGAAGGCCGGCACCTCCATGTGGGGGATGCGGTCGGGGCTCTCGCTGAGCATGTTGTGCGCCGCGACACGGGCCTGTGAGACGGCGTTGCCCCAGTGCTCCAGGGACAGGAACTGGTAGCCGAACAGTGGATGCGGACAGCGTGCGACGTCGCCCGCCGCGTAGATGTCGTCGGTGACGATTCCGCGGATGTCGAAGGCACGGCAGCCGGCGTCGCAGGCGATGCCGCGGGGGCCTGCCCCGAGTCCGGATCCGGCGAGCCAGTCGGTGTTGCGGGTGGCGCCGAGCGAGACGATCACCACGTCGGTCTCCACGGTGGAGCCGTCGGACAGTTGCGCGGCGCGCACCCGTCCCGAGGAATCGCCCTCCAGAGCGGTCACCATGACCCCGCACCGCAGGTCCACACCGTGCTCGCGCTGCATCTCGGCGGCGACCGCACCGACAACCCCGCCGAGTGCGCCGACCAGGGGCGCCGCGCCACGTTCGGCGACGGTGACGGCAAGGCCGCGTTCGCGGCAGGCGGAGGCGATCTCCGAGCCGGTGAACCCGGCCCCGATGACGAGGACCCGCTTGGGTCCCGCGTCCAGCCGCCGCGCGAGTGCGGCGCTGTCGTCGCTGGTCCGCAGCACGAAGACGCCGTCGAGTTCCGCCTCGGCCTCGCGCGGCCAGGGTCGCGCCCGTACCCCGGTGGCGATCAGCAGCCGGTCGTACGGCACCTCGTCGCCGTCGGCCAGCCGCACCCGCCGTGCCGCCATGTCCAGGCCGGTGGCCGGGACGCCCAGCCGCCAGGTCGCGTCGACGGATCGGAGCCTGGGCAGCGCGGTGCGGTCGGCGGACGCCCTGCCCAGCAGCACCTGCTTGGAGAGCGGGGGCCGGTCGTACGGATCGTGGGGCTCGTCGCCGATCATGGTCAGGGAGCCCGCGAAGCCCTCGGCCCGCAGGGTTTCGGCCGCGCGCAGGCCGGCCAGCGAGGCGCCTACGACGACGATGCGGCCCTCGCGCTTGAGCCGTTCCAGGGATCCGTCACCGAGCACCGGACACCGCCTCGGCCGGTACGTCCACCGCATCGACGAGGATGGCCTGGACGGGGCAGGCCGCGGCGGCCTGGGCCAACTTCTCGCGCTGTGCCTCGTCGGCCTCCGGGTCGTACAGCAGCGCCTCCTCGCCGTGCATGGCGAAGATCTCGGGGGCGAGGAACGCGCACTGCGCGTACCCCTGACAGCGGTTCAGATCGACGGCAATCCTTGGCACGGGATCGGTCCTCTCCAATGGCCCGGTCGGCTCAGCCCCCTGCGACCACCCTCGGTGGCCGGACGTGATGCGGCCAGGAGGAGGCGACCGTTCGAGTGAGCGGTGCGGCCGGCTCAGGTCGGGGTGACGGGCAGTGGCCCGGCGGGACGCCGGCCCCACAGGATGTTCAGGCTGAGCACCAGCGCCCAGGCCGGGAAGACCAGTTCGGACCAGGGGAGGTTCGTTCCCACCACGAGCAGCGTCAGGCCCGCCAGGTAGCCGAGGAGGACCAGCGGGCGTGGGAAGACGCCGAGTCGGCGGCCGATGGTCGAGGTCGTGATGACGAACACCGCCGCCATCCGCATGGCGTACGTGGTCAGCAGGGCGTAGGCGAAGTGGCGGCCGAAAGGAGGGTGCTGCTGACTCTCGTCGAGCACGGTCCCGGCCGCCGCGGCGGCGCCGAACAGGGTGGCGACGAAGATCAGGCCGCTGCCCAGGAACACGGTGGAGACGAACCGGTCCTCGCCCTCGCCGGCCTGCTCGCGCAGGGCGCCCATGAACCACAGGAAGGCGATCCCGGCGAACGGGAGCAGCGCCAGCGCCGTCCGCACGGCGCTCCGCTGTCCCGCGTCGACGGTTACGTCGTTCCCACCGCCCCCACCGGGCAGAGCGATGCGCACCAGGACGATCGCCGCGGCCGTCAGGATCGCGAACACCACCCCGGCCACCCCGGCGGCCCAGGGTGTCGCCAGGCGCTCGTGCTGCCGCTCCATGGTCTCTCGCTCTCTGCCTGCTCTTCCTTCCTACAGACACCAGCGATCCAGGGGCTCGCGCCACCGGGGTCACTCGGGAGGAGGACCACGATGCGCCATACAGGTCAGCACTGCACGGCCGATTCCCCACGGAATCCGACGTCGGGGCGTAATTCCCCCGTCAGAACAGCGCGGTTCCGCTCTCGAAGTCGAGCAGGCGCTGTTTGCGGTGCAGACCGCCGCCGTAGCCCGTGAGGCTGCCGTCGGCACCGACCACGCGGTGGCAGGGGACGATGATGCCGATCGGGTTCTTGCCGTTGGCGAGGCCGACCGCGCGGGAGGCGGACGGGTTGCCGAGGGCTTCGGCGAGTTCGCCGTACGTGCGGGTCTCGCCATAGGGAATTCTGCGGAGCTGGTCCCAGACAGTGCGCTGGAACGGGGTTCCGTGGAGGTGGAGTTCGACGGTGAACTCCTTCAACTCGCCGGAGAAGTACGCCTTCAGCTGCTCCTCGGTTTCGGCGAACAAGGTGTCGTCCCGGTCTCCGAACGTCTCCTGCGGTGGCCGGTGGCGCTGGTCGGTCATGTAGAGGCCGCACAGGACGCCGTCCTCGGCGACGAGGGTGAGGGGGCCGTACGGGCTCTCGGTCACGGTGTGCTGCTTCATGAACGTCCTTACACGGGGAGGAAGTTGATCGGGTGATGGCCCGTCGCCCACAGGTACTGGACCGCGTACGCCCGCCAAGGGCGCCAGGCCGCCGCGCGGGCCGTGAGCGCCGCCGGGGTGGAGGGGAGGCCCAACTCCTGTGCCGCGTGCCGGATTCCGAGGTCGGTGGGGAGGAAGGCGTCCGGGTCTCCGAGGGCGCGCATGGCGATGACGTCGACCGTCCAGGGACCGAAGCCGGGCAGGGCGAGGAGGCGGGCACGGGTCTCCGGCCAGTCGCTCTCCGGGCCCAGGTGGAGGGAACCGGCGGCCAGTTGGTTGACCAGGGTGGTGAAGGTGGTGCGGCGGGTGCGGGGCATCGCCAGGGACTCGGGGTCCACGGCGGCCAGCGCCTCGGGGGTCGGGAAGAGGTGGGTGAGGCCGCCCTCCGGGTCGTCCACCGGGTCGCCGTACGCCGTGACCAGACGGGCCGCGTGGGTGCGGGCCGCCGCCGTGGAGACCTGCTGGCCGAGGACGGCCCGTACGGCGAACTCCGCCTCGTCGACCGTGCGCGGGACGCGTCGGCCGGGGGCCTTGTCGACCAGCGGGGCCAGGACCGGGTCCGTGCGCAGCTGGTCGTCGATCGCGACCGGGTCGGCGTCCAGGTCCAGCATGCGGCGGCAGCGGCTGATGGCGACGGGCAGGTCGCGCAGGTCGCTGAGGGTGAGGCGGCAGGCGATGTGGTCGGCCCTGGGGGTGAGGGTCACGATGCCGTGGCCGTAGGGGAGGCGGAGGGTGCGGCGGTAGGCGCCGTCGCGCCACTCCTCGACGCCGGGGACGGCGGTCGCCGCGAGGTGGCCGAAGAGGTTGTCGGGGTTGAGGGGGGTGCGGAAGGGGAGGCGGAGGGTGAGGGTGGCCGGGGTTCCCGGGACGCCCGTCGTGCCTGGGGTACCCGGAACGCCAGAGGTTCCCCGGACACCGGGCACGCCCCGGATCTCCGGGACTCCGAGGGCTCCCGCGGCGCCGGGCGCACCCCGACGGCCCGGAGTGCCGAAGGCTCCCGCAGCGGTCAGGGTTCCCGCCACCGCCGGGATCCTCCCCTTCGGCAGGCGGGCCCTCAGCTCGCTCGGTGAGAGCGCGAAGACCTCGCGGACGGTGTCGTTGAAGGTGCGGATGGAGGAGAAGCCGGCGGCGAAGGCGATCTCCGCCATCGGCAGCGGGGTCGTCTCGATCAACAGACGTGCGGTCTGGGCGCGTTGGGCGCGGGCCAGGGCGAGAGGGCCGGCGCCGAGTTCGGCGAGGAGCTGGCGTTCGATCTGCCGGGTGCTGTAGCCGAGGCGGGCGGCGAGGCCGGGGACGCCCTCGCGGTCCACGATGCCGTCGGCGATCAGCCGCATCGCACGGGCCACCACGTCGGCGCGCCGGTTCCACTCCGGGGAGCCGGGGCTGGTGTCGGGGCGGCAGCGCTTGCAGGCCCGGAAGCCGGCCTGCTGGCAGGCGGCCGCGCTCGGATAGAAGGTCATGTTCTCGGGCTTGGGCGGTACGACCGGGCAGCTGGGCCGGCAGTAGATGCGGGTCGTCAGGACGGCCGTGAAGAACCAGCCGTCGAAGCGGGCGTCCTTGGACTGGACGGCCCGTACGCAGCGCTCTCGGTCGGTGTGCATCCCGTTCTGCATGGGTCCAGCATCGGCGATGGGAGGAAGTCGGGGCTGGCGAATATCCGACATCAAGGTGGGCTGTCCTGGGACGGTGCGGATCACAGGGTGCATGAACGGTCGTTCACCTGTTCATGCCCGGTGGGTAGGATGCCCGTATGGGTCATGGAGCCGCCACCGCGCAGGACGCCGACGAGCGCGTACGTCTGGACGCGGCCAACGTCGCCAAGGTGGCCACCACCCTGCAGGCCCTGTCGACCCCCTCCCGGCTGCTGATCCTCGCGCGGCTGCGCGAAGGGCCGCTGCCGGCCACGGAGTTGGCGGCCGAGGTGGGTATGGAGCAGTCCGCGTGCTCGCACCAGTTGCGGCTGCTGCGGAACCTGGGTCTGGTCGTCGGCGAGCGGCACGGGCGGTCGGTGGTGTACACGCTGCACGACCACCATGTCGCCGAGCTCCTCGACCAGGCCGTGTACCACGTGGAGCACCTGCGACTGGGGATCAGTGACGCCGGGGAGTGACCCCGCGCGGCGGCGGATGTGGCCTCTCTACGCCGCGGGGTTCACCACGGCCTTCGGGGCGCACGGCATCGCCGCGAACCTCGGCGCCGCCGGACAGGACACCGTCACCTCACTGCTCGTGCTGGGCGGGCTGCTCGCCCTCTACGACGGTGCGGAAGTGCTGCTCAAGCCGGTGTTCGGCACGCTGGCCGACCGGGTCGGGGCGCGTCCGGTGCTGCTCGGCGGGCTGGTGGCGTTCGCGCTCGCATCCGTGATGTACGTCCTCGCGGACAGCCCGGGGTGGCTCTGGGCCGCGCGGCTGGGGCAGGGGGCGGCGGCCTCGGCGTTCTCACCGGCCGCCTCCGCGCTGGTGTCGCGGCTGAATCCGGCGGCGAAGCAGGGGCGGGCGTTCGGGAGTTACGGCTTCTACAAGTCGATCGGCTACACGCTGGGGCCGCTGCTGGGCGGGGTGCTGGTGTGGGCGGGTGGGCTGCGGCTGCTGTTCGCCGTGCTGGCGGCGCTGGGTGCGGGCGTCGCGGTGTGGGCGTGGGCCGCCGTACCCGTCGTACCGCCGCTCCCCCGTGCCCGGCAGACCGTGCTGGACCTGGCGCGGCGGCTCGCGGACCCGGCGTTTGTCGTGCCGACGGCCGCGCTCGCGGGCGCGACGGCCGCGCTGTCGGTCGGGGTGGGGTTCCTGCCGGTGTCCGGCCGGGCGGCGGGGCTCGGGACGGTGGCGACGGGGGCCGCGGTGTCGGTGCTGGCGGCCTGCGCGGCGGTCGTACAGCCGCGTGCGGGGCGGGCGTTGGACGCGGGGCGGCTCGGCACGCGCACCGGCCTCACCGCCGGGCTGCTGCTCGCGGCGGCGGGACTGGCCTGCGCGATGCTTCCCGGGCTGACCGGCGTGCTCCTGGCCGCGGCCCTCGTCGGCGTCGGCACGGGACTGATCACCCCGTTGGGCTTCGCGGCCCTGGCCTCCTCCACCCCGAAGGAACGGCTCGGTCAGACCATGGGCGCGGCCGAGCTCGGGCGCGAACTCGGCGACGCGGGCGGGCCGTTGCTGGTGGCCGCGGTGGCTACGGCGGCGACTCTGACGTCCGGGTACGCGGCGCTGGCGGTGGTGCTGGCGGGCGGGGCGGCGCTGGTGGTGCGGCGCGGGGCGCGCCAGTAGTCGGACCGCCCGGAGAGCCACCGGCTCAAGCCGCCCGGCGTCCCGCCGTCTCGTGCTGTGAGGCCAGTGACCAGATCACGAACACGTCGATCGCCATCAGCACGACGGACCACACCGGCGCGTACGGCAGGAACAGGAACTGGGCGATCAGGCTGAGCGAGGCGAGCAGGATGCCGGTGAACCGGGCCCAGGAGGCGCCCTTGAGCACGCCCCAGCCGGTGGCGGCCACCAGGGCGCCGAGGACGACGTGGATCACGCCCCAGCCGGTGAGGTCGAGCTCGTAGACGTAGCTGCCGATACGGCCGTAGACGTCGTCGTGCGCGAGGGCGGCGATGCCCTGGAGGATCGCGAGCACCCCGCCGCACAGCAGCAGCACGCCGGCGAACATCGCGCCGCCGGTCACCCGGCCGTCGCCGCCGTCCTTCGGGGTGGGCGGGTTGCGCTCGGCGGACCAGGGCTCGCCTATCTCGCCCCGCGGGGATCCGGACGGCTTCGCTGCGTGCTGGCTCATGGGCGGTGGTTCCTTCCGCTGTCCCCGTCGTCGGCTGAGTCCGAGCCTTCGGGGGCGGGGGGCGGGGAGCCAGCCCGCTTGCGCCGAACGGGTGAAAGGTGCGGCCCCGTCCAGCGGCTCAGGTCAGGGCGCTCGCCAGCAGTCGTAGGAGATCTCCCGTGGCGTCCGCCGCGCCCAGGGCCGGGAGGGCGCCGAGGGCGAGGACCGCCGCGGCCACGGGGCGGAGATGGGGTGGCGGGGTGGTCTGCAGGGCGGCGACCCGACGCGTGACGGCCCGGTCGGAGAAGTGCAGGGTGCGGTTCGGGCGGTGGGCGACCAGGGCGGCGCGCGCCAGGGCGCGGGCCGTGGTGGTGCGGTCGCCCACCGCGTCGGCCGCCTGTTCGTCGGCCCAGCGCTCCACGAGGTAGGCGACCGTCGTACGGACCGGTACCAGCAGCGGGTTCGCCGCGGCGGCGAGGCCGGCCGCGTGGACGAGCAGGGCGTGGCGGTGGGTGAGGTGGGCGCGTTCGTGGGCGAGCAGGACGCGGCGTTCGGCGGGGCGCAGCGCGGCGAGCATGGCGGAGGTGACCAGGATGCGGCCGGGGGTGCCGGGGACGGCGAAGGCCTGCGGCCGCGACGACTGGGCGACGACGAGTTCGGTGTCGGCCGGGTGGCCCTCGCACAGGCGGCGCAGGGTGCGGCGCGTGGCGCGCTCGGCGCGGACCGCGTGCAGGCCGCGGCAGAGGGCCAGGGCGAGGAGCGCGAGCGCTGCGAGGGCGACGGTCTCGGGGACCGGTTCGGGCAGCGCCCGGCCGTCCTCGCGGGCGTCGGCGACGACCGGCGGGGTCGCGTCGACGAGCGTGGCGGTCAGCAGGACGAGGGCCCAGGTGGTGGCGGCCGCGGTGACGACGGCGGCCACGGTCAGCGCACGGGCCGCCGGGGCGGGCGCGAGATGCCGGGCGACCTGAGGGGTGACGGCGGCGAGCAGGAGGGACAGCAGCAGCGGGGTGTAGACGTCGATCCTCATGCACTGCCTCCCGTCCTCATGCCCTGCTCTCGCCCTCCGTTCGCACCGAGCGCACCCGGCGCGGCCGCCGAACCTCGCGCACCGCTTCCGATCTCCGGCCGGCCCGCCGAGCCCGCCTCCTTCACGATCCGCCTTCGCCCAGCAGCTCCCGCAGCGCCGCCTCCTCCGTCGGGCTCAGTCCCGTGACGAACTGCTGCAGGGCCGCGATCGGGTCCGGGCCCCGGTCCAACGCCTGGTGCATGGCCTCGGCGGTCATCTGGGCCGCGTTCTTCACGGGCCGGTAGGCACCGCGGCGGCCGTCGGCGTCGCGCAGGACGAGGCTCTTGTCGT
Organism: Streptomyces sp. NPDC001617; assembly: GCF_053596855.1. Taxonomy (NCBI): domain Bacteria; kingdom Bacillati; phylum Actinomycetota; class Actinomycetes; order Kitasatosporales; family Streptomycetaceae; genus Streptomyces; species Streptomyces sp. NPDC001617. The sequence goes on along the minus strand of NZ_JBSFHA010000016.1, from coordinate 88,349 downwards.
GGAGGCGCCGCAGGATGGTGTGCACGGTGTTGTAAGCGAGGCCGCCGCCGAGTTCGGCCTGTATCTCGGCCGGGGTGAGGGCCCGGTCCGTCGCCCACAGGGTGGCGAGGACCTCGCTCTCCAGTTCGCCCGGGCTGCGGCGCTCGGCCCTGCCGCGGGGAGTCGTGCCTGCCATGGCCACCACCTTACGGCGCGTAGCGACCGCCGGTCACCGACTCCCACCTCCGCCTTACCCACCTCCCACTCCGCGCCGACCTACAGGTTGTAGGGTGGCGCCGACCCTACAACCTGTAGGGCCGAAAGGACGGACGGACCGGACGATGGCCAGGGCTCCAGACGCAGCACCCGCCGAGCACGCCCGCGTCATGCGCGACGGAGGCCCGCTCCAGGCCCGTCCACGCTGGCGCCGTCGCCCGGACGAGCTGTGGCTCGCGGCAGTGGCAGGCGCGTTCACCCTCCTCCAACTCGCCCTGGTGCGGCCCGGAATGGGCCTGGGCTGGGACGAGTCGGTGTACGTCAGCCAGGTCAGCGGACACGCCCCGGCGGCCTTCTTCAGCGCACCGCGCGCGCGTGGCATCACGCTGCTGGTCGCCCCGATCGCCTCCTGGTCCTCGTCGACCCCTCTGCTGCGGGTCTATCTCGCGGTCCTGGCCGGCCTCGGTCTCCACTGGGCCCTGCGCGCCTGGCGGGGCCTGTTCCCGGTCCGAGTGATCGCGGCCAGCGGCGCGCTCTTCGCGTCCCTGTGGATCACTCTCTTCTACGGGCCTCAGGCGATGCCCAACTACTGGGTGGCCGTGGGCGCGTCGGCCATGGTGGGCTTCGCTCTCCGCGCCCGCACCGACCGCACCCACCGCGGCCCCGTGTGGGGCATGGCCGCCGGCGCCGCGCTGATGGCCTGGATGCGGCCGGCGGACGCCGTCTGGGTCGTGCTCCCGCTGCTGGCACTGCTCCTCCGCGACCGCCGACCGGGCCTGCTGCTCGCCCTCGGCGGCGGGCTCGCGGCGGGCGCGGCCGAGTGGGTCGTCGAGGCGTACGTCCGTTACGGCGGCCTCGGCGCCCGGCTCTCCGCTGCCTCCCGCATCCAGGGGGGCCTGGGCCTGCACAACGCGGTGACCGACCAGCTGCGCAGCCTCGGCGGACGCGCGCTGTGCCGTCCGTGCACGGGTGCCGTGCCGAGCGCCCCGGTGATCGCCTGGTGGTTCGTGCTGCCACTGCTCGCGCTCACCGCGCTGGTGATCGCGGTGCGGGCCCGGCGCCCGATGCGGACGCTGCTGCCGCTGGCCTGCGCCGCGACGGCGGCCGTGCCCTACCTCTTCCTCATCGGGTACGCGGCACCCCGCTTCCTGCTGCCCGCCTACGCGCTGCTCGCGATCCCCGTCGCGGACGCCCTGATCCACCTGGTCACCCTGCCGACGGGGCGGTGGCGGCCGGTGGTCGTGCCGCTGGTGGCCGTGGGGGTGGCGGGTCATCTGGCGGTGCAGTCGGCGGTGTTGGAGGCCGCGGTGTCCCGTACGACGGCCGAGCACCGCGTCTGGGCGCGCTCCGCCGAGGACCTGCGCCGCCTCGGCATGCGCCCACCGTGCCTGCTCACCGGCGGCGACTCGGTCCCGATCGCCTTCTCCGCCGGCTGCGGCTCCGCCCACATCGGCGGCCACGACGCCAACACCACCGCAGCGGTGCTGATCCGCACCGCCCACCGCATGCCCGTGGCCCTCCTGACGGCCAACCCCGCCCATCCGCCGTCCTACGCGCACGGGTGGCGGCTGTACCGGCTGCCGGACGGGTATGCCTATCTCGGGCCGGTCGCCGTGGGGAAACGGGCGTGAGCATGCCCCCAGGCACCGCAAAAGAAGTGCACCGCGCAAGAGTGTGTCGGCCGACTCACCCTTGCTGTCCGGCAGTTGTCATGGAAGGGCTCTCCCGATGAGCGCACCCGTCGACGTGCCCGTGGGTGTGGGCGCGCGTGCTCCGTGGCAGACCCTGATCGCGGTCGTCGCGGTGGCGGTCGGTGCCGGGCTTGCCGTGCGGCACTGGCCCGTACTCGACGCGGGGGCCGATCAGTTGGTCGTCGCCGACCGGGGGTGGCTGTCGCTGGCCGCACTCCTCTCCGTGCTGACCTGGGCAGGCGCGGCGCTCGCGCTGCAGGGTGCGGTGCGGGAGGCGCTGCCGGCCGGGCGGCTGGTGGCGGCCCAGTTCGCGGCGTCCGCGGCGAACCATGTGCTGCCCGCCGGGTTGGGGGCGGGTGCCGTCAATCTGCGGTTCCTGACGAGGTGCGGGCTGGCACCCGGACGGGCGGCGACGGCGCTGGCGGTGAAGGGGGCGGCGGGAGCGGTCGTGCGGGTGGGGCTGGTCGCGGGGCTCGCCGTGGCCTGTCCGGGGGTGCTGCGACTGCCCTCGGTGGGCGGGACGAAGCTGGTCGTGGGGGCGGTGGTCGCTGGGGCCGCGGCGGCGGCGGCGGTGGGCGTGGCCGTGCGGCTCGGGCGTCAGGCGAGACACCGGCAGCGGACGGCGCTCCCGCGGCAGACGGGACTCGGACAGCGAACGGCGCTCCCGCAGCGGACGGGACTCGGACAGCAAACGGCGCTCCCGCAGCGGACGGGACTCGGACAGCAAACGGCGCTCCCGCAGCGGACGGG